>NZ_JANPLK010000071.1 GCF_031426495.1 Gemmatimonas sp.
CAAGAGCTGCAAGCCGTCGCACTGGCTTTCAACAATAGGCCGCGCAAAACGTTAGGATGGAAGACGCCGGCAGAGGCGCTGAACGACCATCTAAAATCTGTCGCACAACCCGGTGTTGCGACGACCGATTGAATCCGCCCAGTATACGAGCGAGCAGTTTCAGCGGGCGCTCGACGCGCTGGGCATTACCTGCAGCATGAGTCGGTCCGGTAACGTGTGGGACAACGCCGTCATGGAGAGTTTCTTCTCGTCGCTCAAAACGGAGCGGACCGCGAGAAAGGCGTATGCGACGCGCGACGCTGCGCGCGCGGACGTGTTTGACTTTATCGAGCGTTTTTACAATCCGATCCGGAGGCATTCGACGCTGGGATACATCAGCCCCATCGAGTTTGAGCAGGCAGTAGCTTAGCAGCGTGTCCACGGAACCCGGGACAGCTCAAACATCCTTATGGCACAGGTTTAGACACAGCGCAAAAGTTTTCTGTAAGCGGTAAATCCTCAGCTCAGTAACCTCATACAGAAAAAGAGGTTACGTGTCGTCCCCGTAGCTCAGTTGGATAGAGCGGAAGTTTCCTAAACTTCAGGCCGCAGGTTCGATCCCTGCCGGGGACATCCTCGATCGATGTCAATACGCGCGCCCCCCATACACTCCGGGGGCGAGCGGCACTATGTTGTAAGGCTACCTCCGTCCGCTTCGTTCTTCGCCCCCATCGCTGGTCTTCCGCATGGCCCAGTCGTCCCGTTCCGCGTCGTCCTCCTCGAGCCTCTCCGACGATCCGATGGAGAAGCTTGGCGATTGGTTCCAGTCGAACAGCCGTCCGATCGGCATGGCGGCCGGCGGTATCGCCGTTGCTGCGCTCGCGATCTTCGGCTACCGCAGCTATTCGACGGGCCAGAACGCGAAGGCGTCCACTGCGCTGTACGCTGCGCAGGCTCCAATGGCGCAGGGCAAGCTGGACGAGGCCACCAAGGCGCTCGACAAGGTGGCCAAAAGCTATTCGGGCACGGCGTCCGGCCAGCAAGCCGCGCTCCTTCTGGCGCAGACGCTGTTCGAGCAGAAGAAGTATGCCGAGGGGATCGCATCACTCGAGAAATCGGCTGGCGGTGCTAGCGCGGATTTCAAGGCGTCGATGGAATCGATGATTGCGGTCGGCTACGAACTTCAGGGCAAGTTGGCCGATGCGGCCACGCACTACGGCAAGGCCTCGGCGGCGGCGAAGTTCGAGAACGACAAGAACAATTACAAGGCGTCCGAAGCGCGCAGCCTGATGGCCGCCGGCAAGAACGCGGAAGCCCGCAAGATCTGGGAAGAGCTCGCCAAGTCTGACAGTCCGGCGGCGCAGGAAGCTAATGTGCGCCTTGGCGAGTTGGCCGGCGCGGGCAAGAACTAATCGACTGGCGATCAAGCGAATCGGCTCGATGTGGATGCACATTAGAGCCAACGATTTGTGAGCTTGCAGTTTGCGGCGGTCCGGAGAAGCTCCGGGCCGCCGTTCTGTTTGTCGGCAGGGTCGTAGAGGTAAACACGACACTAATGCGTCCACAACACGACCGCATAGGGTCATACTGTGGGTAATTGAACTCAGCTTATATGCGTATAATACATGTTATGTAAACCATTGTTGGTGGATAACTGTGGGAAACAATTTGGGGATTTGTTCATCGCGCTGTGGATGAACGCCGCAACACTCTGCGCTGCCGTCGTTTAGGCGATCCCTGCATCTCGCGATGCTTAGCGACAGCTCACGAACCGTAAAGCTGTCCACCTTCCCACATGGATTGTGTGATCTGGGCCGCATGAGTCCGCGCAACGCGCCGGACCGCTCCTTCGCTCGCCGCGCCGTAGCGCGACGGCCCGTCAGATCGACTCGATCACGCCGCGGAAGACTACGCGGCCTTCGCCACGAAGCGTCGGCCCAAACCCCGACTCCGTGGCCGCCAGACGCACCTCAAGGTCGCGACCGGAGCTGGTGCGAATCGTGATGGTCGAGGCCGTCGCAAGGCCCCAGACCGCCAGCAACACGGCCGTCGCGACGGCGCCCGTGCCACAGGCCAAGGTTTCGCCTTCGACGCCCCGTTCGAACGTTCGGTACCGCCAGTGGCCGCCGGCTAACGGCGATACCCAATTCACATTGGCCCCAGCGGGCCCAGACGCGGCGTGTCGCCGCAACATCGGCCCGCGCCCTTCCACATCCACCCGATCGGCGTCCGCGCACAGAATCACGAGGTGCGGAATTCCGGCGACGGCGAAGCCGATGCGCACTTCGCCCTCGACCAGGTCGATCGGCATGGTCGGTCGGACCGCGCTGACCGGCTGGAGGTCGATCTCGGGCAAGCCCTCGTCAAGACGGCTGGCAATGAGGCCGGCCGGCGTGGTGAGCGTCATCCCCGAGTCCGCCGCAAGACCCAGCATCGCGGACATGGCCGTAGAACAGAGCGTCGCGTTGCCGCAGAGATCGGCTGGGGTTCCGTCACTGTTGAAGTAATGAATCCGCACGTCCGCATCTGGATGCGCCGGCTCGAGCACGACAATTCCGTCCGCGCCGATACCATTGTTCCTATTGCAGATAGACTGGATCATCTCAGGTGATGTCACACGTTCGAGCGACACATCACGGCCGTCAAAGAACACGAAATCGTTGCCGGATCCCGTCATCTTCGCGAACGGTATACCTCGTAGCGTCGACGAAGGCGTCGTCACGCGTTCCCCGTAATGGCCCACCAGCGTAAGCGCCACACCATCCATATGGCCTCCCGAACGATTCGCTTGGACATCTTCGACTCGCCTTCGGTACGATCGTGGAACACGATCGGAATCTCAGCAATGCGGAAACCGCGCTTCCACGCCCTGAAGCTCATCTCGATCTGAAACGCGTACCCATTCGAACGGACTTGGTCGAGTGGGATGGCCATCAGCACTTCGCGGCGGAAGCACTTGAAGCCACCTGTCGCGTCGCCCAGGCGAAGCCCAGTCACCGCGCGGGCATAGATGTTCGCGCCGTACGACAACATCAGGCGCGTCATCGGCCAATTGACGACCGTCACCTTGCCGTCGCGATAGCGGGAGCCGAGCACCAAGTCCGTGTCACGGATCGCCGCCAGAAACTCAGGCAAATGGCCGGGGTCGTGGGAAAAGTCAGCGTCCATCTCGAAGATGAACGCGTAGTCGCGTTCGAGTGCCCACGTGAACCCGGCCAAATACGCGCGGCCCAGACCTTCCTTCCCTGCCCGATGCAGCACGTGCACACGCGGGTCGGCCGCCGCCAGTTGATCGGCGAGCTGACCCGTGCCATCGGGCGAGTTGTCGTCAACGACCAAGACGTCGAGTCGCGTATCCTGGGCAAGGATCAGCGGAACGATGCGGGTGACATTCTCGCTCTCGTTATACGTCGGGACGATCACGAGGGCGCGTTCGCCAAGCGCGAGTGAACCACGCGCCGGAGTAGCAATTCGGGACACGAGTGTCGCCTCAGGCCGAGAGAACGTTGGCCGATACGACGGCCTTTCGGTCAAGCGCGAACCCGATAATCCACCAGAGCAACGCCGCGCCAAGTGCCAGCAATGTCAACAACTTCCCCGTGTGATATGGTGCACTGTCGAAGCGGAGCTGCACGGACTTCGCGCCCGTGGGCAGCTCGACGCCAATAAGTGTATAGTCGGCCCGGGCAATCGTGGCAGGCTTGCCGTCCACCATTGCCGTCCACCCTGGATAGAAATTTTCGGAGACCACCAAGGCGCTGCCGGCTGGCGCTGGTCCGCCTAAGGTGATGTCGATCGCCCCGGCTTGATACTTCGTGATCTCGACGCCGAACGGCACCGGCTCAGGCAACGGCGAGTTCACCGGTCTGGCCTGAATGGTCGAGGTTGAATCAAAGATCGCGACGCGCTTCACATCGAACAACGGGTTGAGCACGGTCGCCTTGGTGGTCGGATCGTCGAGCTTCACGATCAGCGGCGTCACCCATGCCGCCGGGTGATCACCGGGAAGCTCGTACAGATAGGTCATCGTCCCGGCGGCGTTGCGCACAGGGCCGGCGGCCAACTTCGCTCCCTGAAACGGCAGCCCCGGCGTATTGGTATAAAAGAATCGCGCGTTGGTGAGCGACCAGAAATTCGGGTTCGCGATCGACTGGAAACCCTCGCTCTTGCCGTAGAGTTCCTGGTAGCGACCGATCTCGTTGCCGTGATAGCCGAGGACTCCACGGATGCCGTGGGACATGAGCGCGTCGCCGAGCACGAACGGATCGTGCGATGCCATGTTGTCGCCAAGCGGAATGGCGATGACACGAGCCGGCTCCGTTTGTGACTTGAGGAACCGGATGATGTCGTCCTCCGCGTAGAGCTCCTCGGCGCGGGCCGAAAATGTCCAGTAGTCCCGCTCGACACTCCACAAGTCGAGCGCGACCAAGGCGGCAAGCAGCCAGCCGGCGAGGGGTGCCTTGAGGGCGCCTCGCGCCACCGCGAGCATCAGCCCGAGCAGCGCCATAACGGCGACGGCCGATCGCCAGGCGCCGGCGACAACCGCCGCCGAATTGGCTTCAATGAGGTCGCCGCGCGCATCGCCGAGGAGCGACATCGCGAAGTTCGTGAAGCCTCCCGTGGTGGCGAGGACACCGGTAAGCAGCGCGACGCTGCCCCAGCCGATCGCGTATCGGATGGTCGCCTTGCCCGCGAGCACCCGCTCAGCGCCGAATGCTGCCAATACCGCGCACGCCAAGGCCGTCACATAGAGAATCGTGCTTGGTGCACGGAAGAACTTGGTGCCCGGGACGACCGCATAGACCAGCTGATAGAACGGTGTGCTGCCGCCCCACGCCCAGAGGAGCGAGACGATCAGCGTGGCAAGCCAGAACCAGGCGTGCGACCGATGTCGGTTCGCGAGCCCGCCGCCGAACGCAAAAAGGGCAAGCACCAGCACCGACGCACCGATGTACTCGCTGTGAAAGTGGATGCCGTTGCGTCCCCAGTAGTGCTCGAGAATGCCCGAGAACTGCGGTAGATACATGTTGATCGTTTCCTCGAGCGGAAACGAAAAGCTGGTCGCGTAGTCGTAACCCTTGCCGCCGGCGCGGGGAGACCACGGCACGTATTGCTGCACCGGGAGATACTGCACTGCGCCGATCACCGCGCCGAGCACGACAGCCCCGAGCGCCAAGGCCAATCGCGGGAGGGGCCGCGCGTCCCGCACCGGCGCTGCAAACTCCGTCGGGAGACTCCACGGTCGCAGCGCCAAGAACAGGGCGTAGCCCCCGCAGGTGAGCAGCATGTACTGCAGTAACTGGGGATGTGGAGAGAGCACCGCCAGCCCGACGATCAACGCGAGCAGCCCCCAGGCATCGCGTCGCCCGTCGCGCATGCCGCGGACCAGCGCCCAGAGGGCGGCCGGCAACAGCGCACTGACGAACAGCTTTCCATCGTGTCCGGGCGACGCGTATGACGCGACCGCGCCACTGAGCAGATAGGCGACGCCGCCCACAAGGGCGCTCTGAAACCGAACACCGGCTGCCCGAAGGAACCCAAACGTGAAGACGCCGGCCAGCAGCATGTGGAGCACAAAGCCCCACGTCATCGCGATGTCGGTCGGCAGCACCAACCGCAGCAGGAAAGTCGGGTAGAAGATGTCGCCGTGCATGGCCGCGATATACGGCATGCCGCCGAACTGATACGGATTCCACTGCGGGAATCCCTGACCATCGCGAAGCGCGCGGGCCGCGAACTCACGGAAGGAGTAGCCCGCGATGTACTGATCCGAATTCGGATTGACGAGAAACGCGCCACCGAGCGCCGGCCACGCCAGCAGCATTGTCGCGATAAGGCAGACGAGTGCCGCCCAAGCGAGCGGGAAGCGAGGTGCCGGGGGCGCTACATTCGTCGCGTCAGTGCGGGCCATCGAGAAGACTGGAAGGGTGCTGGAGAGCCGCGCGCTGCGAGGCGGGGAGGAAGAGCAGGCTGACGAGCCCCGGCAGCACTTCAAGCACGGTGAGCCAGACCCGTGATGTGACGCCGAGGATGACCGCGTCCCCCTGCCCTGCGGCGCCGACACCCACCAGAAAAACGGTCAGCGCCGCCTCTCGGAACCCCAGTCCCCCTGGAGAGAACAGGACGAGATACCCGATAAGGTACGAAGCGGTGAAAACTGCGATGAAGAGGGCCGGATCGCTACTGATTCGCGGAGTGACGCCGCGAGAGAACAATGCAAACGCCAACCCATACCCCAACCACGACGCAGCGTTCATCGCCGCCGCAGCCCAGAGCGTGCTTGCCGACAACTGCTTGCTGGCCATCGGCACGCCTCGTTTGGCCGCGAACCAACCGAGCACCGGCGGCAGCAGCCGCGGCAACGCCAGCACGCCGGCAAGAAACACCGCAGTCGCGACCATCGCACCGGTGCGGAAACCGGGATACACCGTGTCGAGTCCTTCAGCACCCATGATCACGCCAATGCCGAACCCCGCGCCGATGTTCAATAGCGTCCCGAGTACGGCCGCACCGGCGGCCGCCGTTCCCGAGACGCCTTCGCGGGCCGCCAGAACGCTTAGGGCGCCGACCGACCACACTTTTCCGGGAATCCAACGACCGAGATTGGCGATGGTCCAGATGCGCACGGCCGCGGGATATGGCAAATCACCACCCCATCCCCGCAGCAAGACGCGCCAGCTCTGAATCAGCAGAGCGTAGACCGCAAGCACGGTGGCGCTGGCAGCCGCGATCCAGCGCCACTCCACCCGGAGGTCACGCGCCGATGCCCGCATCTCCGCCCACTGTCCGTGGAGCGCCCACGCGATAAAGACACCCGTGAGCAGCAGTACCAGCACCTTGAGCGCGGGGTGGCGCAGCGCGCCGCCCGCAGGCCACGAGGACGTTGGCGTCATCGCGCGGCCTGCCGGTAGTGCGTGAGGTAGCGATCGGCCACAGTCGCCGGAGAAAACCGCACGAGCATTTCATCCCGTGCGGTCATGCCGAGAGCCGCCGCCGTCGTCCCATCGGCCAACAAGCGGGCAAGAGCTTCGCCCAACGCCTGCGTATCGCCCACGGTGACCAGCGTTCCACCGTGGTCGGGACGCACCACGTCGATCAGCCCACCGTCCGCGTAGGCCACAACGGGCGTGCCGCACAGCTGCGCTTCGACTGCCACTAAGCCAAGTCCTTCTTCACGCGACGGTATGGCCAGTGCACACGCGCCTTGATACAGCGGCACCAGTGCCGGCTGTGTCAGTGCGCCGTGCCATCGTACGCGGTCTTCGAGACCACGTGCTGCGGCACGCGCCTTCAACGCATCGGCGTCCGGCCCGTCGCCGACCACGTCGAGCGTCGTCGGTCCGCCATCGCGCTGTGCGTCGTACGCGCACATCGCTGGCGACACCATGGCGTCGAGCAAGTCCGCGAGGCCCTTCTGCGCGTTCAGCCGGCCCACGAAGAGAATTCCACGTCGGGCGGCCGAGGTGTCGGCGGGCGGCGCGAAGTGTCGCGCATTGATCGGCATCGGTGACACGACGATGGTCGCGTCGGGCACGATGCGACGCGCGGTGTCGGCGAGCCACCCTGAGACGGCCGTACACATCGCGGCTTCGCCAAGCACGGCACGCATGATGGGGTGCGCCGGCGCGGTGCGCTGGGCCAGACGCACATCGGATCCGTGCATCGTGATCATCAGTGGCGGATCACCTGCGCGCCGCGCGCGCCAGAGTGCGAGTGCCGACGGGAACCACCAGTGGGCATGCACAATGTCGTAGGGCGCCCCGGCGCGCGCCGCTGCATCGAGCTGCGCTCGCACCGCCCGACGTAACGCGCGCAGCATCCGCAGCAGCGACACCTTTCCGGTCCACGATCCCATGACCTGCTCGGCCATGTTACCGGCATACGCGAGCGTCATCTGCGCATCGCTGGCGTAGCGTACATGCTGGATGCGCACGCCTTCGAGCGTCGCCTCGTCGGCAAGACCGGCCGCGCCAGGCGCAATGATGTGGACCGTGGCACCGGCCGTCTGCAGCGCGACCGCGAGCCTCAGCACGAACGAACCGGCCGCATCGCCGTCGAAGCGCGGCACATTGTGTGTGACAAACAGCACGCGCGCGGCGCGAGGCACCGAGGCGCCGGCCGTCAGCGGCGGTCGCGATCGACGCCGGAGGTCACGCTGGGCGCGACGTCGTCGGCATCCTCGTCCTGCTGCGCACTGGCCAACTCGTCGAGTTCGCGCCGCAACTCCCGCACCTCGGAGCGCTGTTGCGCGATCTGCTCACCGAGCAACCCGGTGGCAAAGAAGATCGAGCCGAGCATGAGGCAGGTCTGGATCACCGTCCACACCCAACGCTGCCCCTGTCCGGTCATCGCCAGCCACACGAGCGCGCCCAGTCCGGACAGCACGCCGAGGGCGAACAGCGCCACCCCGATCATGCCGAACGCGAGCAACGGCTTCTGGCCAAACTTGAGTTCGAACCAGACGGCGACCATGTCGAGCACCCCGATCGGGATGCGAGACAACCCGAACTTCGACCGGCCCGAATGACGCGCATAGAGCGGCACCGGGACTTCGGTCACCGTGAAGCCTTGCGCCGCCGCCATCACGATCATGTACCGATGGAAATCAGGACGCATCGGCAGCGCTGCCATGATTTCGCGACGATACGCCTTCACGTTGTTCAGATCGCGCACCGGCACATGAAAGAGCGTGCGACTGAGCTTGTTGTAGATGCCCGACACGAACGCCTTCTCGTATTTGCCTTGCTTGTATCCCGTGACCATGTCCGACTCACCCGCCAGAATCGGGTTCACCAGCCGCGGAATATCCTCAGGCTTGAATTGCAGGTCGGCGGGATAGAACACCAGCACGCGCCCGTGCGACTGGAGATACCCGGTGCGCAGGGCTTCGGCGATGCCGCGCTGCGCGCGGTGGCGCACCGGCCGCAAAAACGGGTATGGCGTACGAAGCTCCTGCAGCAGCGCCCAGCTTCCGTCGGTCGATCCATCGTCGACGACGACGACCTCGTAGCGGGCGGACTCATTCCGGAAGGTCGCCTCACAGAGCTCGAGAAAGAGCGCGAGGTTGCCTGCCTCGTCCTTCGCAGGCACGAGGACGCTGACGTCGACGACAGGAGTTGACGTCGCACGGGACACGCGCCGGAGCGGACGAGCGGAGACGGCCATTCGGAGAGCGAGGTGATCGCGTTCAGTCGCGCGCGCGGGTCACACGCGCTTGCGCATACGGGCGGGCAGCACGCCGAGTTGGTCACGGTACTTGGCGACCGTACGACGCGCGATCTGTACACCGGTTTGCTGCAGGATCTCGACGATGGCCTGATCCGTGAGCGGATTCTTGGTGTCTTCGCCCGAAACCAGCTTCTGAATCTGATCCTTGATGCCGCGCGCCGACACGTCGTCACCATCGCTGGTGGCGAGCCCGGAGGAGAAGAAGAACTTGAGCGGCAGGACACCGCGCGGCGTTTGCACGAACTTCTCGTTGGTCACGCGACTGACAGTGGATTCATGCATTCCCACCGCTTCGGCCACTTCACGCAGGGTGAGCGGACGAAGCGCCTGCACACCACGCTCGAAGAAGTCGCGCTGCCGATCGACGATGTAGTGCATGACCTTGAGCATCGTCTGGCGACGCTGCTCGATGGCCTGAATCATCCAGTTGGCCGAGTTCAGCTTGCTGGCGATGAAGTCCTTGCTCTCGGTGTCGAACTTCTTCTTGTCGCGGGCGATCTCCTGATACGCACGCGAGAGCTTGAGCCGAGGCAGGTTCCCGTCGTTCAGAAAGATATGATACGCCTGGTCGATCTTGTCGACGACGAGATCGGGGATGATGTAGTTGTCACCGCCGGCGCTGTAGCGCAGACCGGGCTTCGGATCGAGCTTGGCGATTTCATCGGCGGCGCTCTGCACTTCCTGCGCGCTGATGCTGAACCGCTTCGACAGCTCGCTCCACCGGTGCGAGATCAGCTCTTCGAATGATTCCTCGACGAGCCGATACGCCATGGAGTCCCGATGGCCGGCCGCGCGTAACTGCAGCAGCAGGCATTCGCGCAGATCGCGTGCGCCGACGCCGGGCGGATCGAGCTCTTGAATGATCGCGAGCATCGCCTGCATCTCGGCGTCGCTGAATGGCGCGACTTCCGCGTCGCGCTCTTCCGCTTCGGCCGCAAGCCACTCGTTCACCCCGCGCTGGATGACCTCGAGCGGACAGGCGAGATATCCATCGTCGGAAATATTGCCGACGAACTCATCGGCGAGGATCGCCTCGCGCGGCGACATCTCGATCAACGACAGCTGTTCGGTGAGATGATCCGACAGATGCTTCGTGTCGACGGTGACCGGCTCGTACCATTCCCGCTGTTCGTGCTCTTCCCGCTGCCCGCCCGTCTCGAAGCCGTCAAGCAACACCGCTTCCCAATCGACATCGTCGTCACCGGTCTTCTCCGGCTCAGACTCGATGGCCGTTTCCGGTTCGGCCAGATCCTGTGCCTCCGGCACTTCGTCCGCATCGGCGGATTCGTCGTCTTCGTCCTCAGGCTCCACGAGATCGAGAAACGGATTCGTGAGGAGCTCCTGCTTGAGGTGCTGCTGCAAGTCGAGCAGGGGCATGTACAGCAAATCCATCGCCTGATACAGGCGCGGATTGACTTTGAGCTCCTGCCGGAGTCCGGTGCTCTGTTGGAGACCTGGCCTCATGACGTCACCACCTCTTCATCAGCTTCAGCGAAGCGTGCGCGGAGTCGCGCGGTAAGCGTCGGCCCCAGGTATTTCTCAGCAACCGTATCATCGAACACCAGTTCACGAACGGTGCCAGAGACTTTCACCTGCCCATCGAACATGATGTACGCGCGGTCCACGATGTCCAGCGTCTGCTCAACATTGTGGTCACTGATGAGCACGCCGATGCCCCGAAGGCGCAGTCCCGCCACGATGGTTTGGATGTCGTGCACCGCGATCGGATCGACGCCCGCGAACGGTTCGTCGAGCATCATGAACTTGGGCTGCGTCACCAATGCCCGTGTGATTTCGAGTCGACGGCGCTCGCCACCGGAGAGCTGGAAGGCCCGGCTGCTGCGGAGGTGCTTGATACTGAGTTCGTCGAGCAGCGTTTCTAGGCGCTCCTTCCGCTCGGCCGCAGAGAGCGGCAGCGTTTCGAGGATCGCCAGAATATTTTGCTCGACGGTGAGCTTCCGGAAGATGGAAGGCTCCTGCGAGAGGTACCCGATGCCCTGGCGGGCACGCTGATACATCGGCATGCCAGTAATGTCCTGCCCATCGAGTGTGATGCGTCCCGACTGCGGTTCGATGAGACCGACCAGCATGTAGAACGTGGTCGTTTTTCCGGCACCGTTAGGTCCCAGCAGGCCGACGATTTCGCCTTGCGCGACGTTCAAGGCCACGTCGTTCACGACGCGACGGCCGCGATACGCCTTTATCAATCCTTCAGCGCTGAGCACCGAGTCGCCGGTCACGGGCAGGCTCACGGCGGGTGTGGGCGTGCGGCCAACCCGTGGAAACTCGCCGGTCGCCTTCAGCTGACGCGCAAGCTCGGCGCGATGCGCCCGCAGTGCCGTCCAAAGTGTTGGCGACACCTGAACCGTGGACTCCGGCGACGCCAGGCCATGCGCCGGAACCTCCAGCACCCCACCGGCCGCCAGCCGTGGCAAGACCGCCGTCGCCAGATGCGCACGGACCTCGTCCATCGGAAGCCGCGGACCGTCGGCGTGCTGCTCGATGTATCGGCCGGCGATGGCGTGAAGAGCCGCCGAGCCGTGCGCGTCGGCCGCCTCGATGACCGCGCCAAGGGCCGATGCCATCGACCGGTCGCCGTGCACGACGCGATCGACCAACGCGAGGGTCTCCTCGAGCGACGTCGGCGTGGGCGAAGCGGAATCGGTCATGACGGTCGGCGAGAGATGGTGACGACGGTGGCGGACATCGGAGCAAACATCGGAGCCGGAGGCTCCGGCAGCGGGGCAAGGGGGGCAACGGGAGGCTTCTTGGCGGGCGGCTTCCGCACGGTACTGTCGGCAAGACTGTCCGGAGCCGGTTCGAGATACAGCCCCGACGCTGAGGAATCTACTCGAACATCCCGCACCGAGCCCGTATCGAACTGCACGAAGATGCGCTGACCGCGCACATAGTTCAGCGCCGGCGGTGCCGTGGGTCCCTTTTTCGAGGCGATCTGAAAGAGCGAACTGGCGTTCCCGAAGGCGCGGATCTCCTTAATTCGCGTCTGCTTACTCGTGTCGGCGGCCACCTGCGCGGTGTCGAAGTACGCAAAGAGGCTGTCGCCACGCAGCATGTCACGATCGGTCGACTTGATCTTGAGCGTATCCGCAACGCCTCGTGCCACGGCTCCTCCGATCGCGCGGACTTCCCGCGGCCGCTGGTCGGCCAGCACGATACGCATCGAGTCGGCTTCGACATCCTGCTGCGGCGTCTTGGCGCGAGCGCGACCTTTGCCGAAGGCATAGGCTTCATCAATCTTTTGCTCCTTCAGGCGCAGATCGATGCGTTCGGCGTTGATCACCAGATCCTTATTGGTGGCGGTCGCGCTGTGCAGCGCGAACACGCGATCGAGCTTCTTGTCGGTGGTGAACAGGTCGATGGTATCCCCATTCAACGTGAACGCCTGCGACGTGTCGATGCTGCGAATACGCGCCGCGCGCACCAGCCGCGCCAGCTGAGTGATCTTGTTGTAGGCCAGAGAATCCGAACGCCCGATGATCTTCTCGCGCGTGATGATCACATCGCCCCAGCCCAGCACGAGCGTGTCGCCGACATCTTCGAACCGATCCGCCGTCACGATCGTGGGCTGCCCCGCCTTGCCACTGCTGTCCTTCTCGATGAGTTGCGCGGTGGGCCGGTTCGGTGCGACCAGCTTGGCGACCGGACGTCCCGGCATGACCCGGTAGTACTCGATGTTCGGTCCGCTGAATGTGCTGCCGGACGCCAGCTGTGTGGCCACCACGCCGCCGTCGGCAAACAGCCGTCCTTCCCGCGTGAAGTACGTGGCATGCGCAGCCGTCACCCGCAGCTTATTCGGTTCCTCGTACACGACGTTGCCGTACATGTTGACGATGCCGGCCGACTCGAACTGCTCGGCGCTGTCCGCGCTGATCCGATTGTTCTCGCCCTGACAACGGCCGACGAAGCCACCGCCGATGAAGGTGTTCGCCGTGCTATCGGGAAGGCGCGTGTACAGCAGTCGGGTTTCCGGAGGACTGTCGGCGAAATCCAACACACAGTTTCGCGTCGTGGCAGACGCCGTCGACTTCTTCGAGGGACGCTTCTTGGCCGCGACCACGCTGTCTTCACGAGCTTTCACCAGCACGGCGCTATCGCGCTTCGCTGCACTGTCCTTTCCCGCCGCCATCGCCAGTAGCGCGAGTGAGTCGGCACGCACAGAATCGGCACGCACCGAATCGGCACGCGCACCGACCCGGACCGCGCTGTCCGACACCACGCCCATGGTAACGGGCGTGACCGACGTCGCCCCACGACGCGCCCCGCGGCAACCAGCGAAAATCGCCAGCAGCGAGACCGTGCCGAGCACGGTGATGGCGCGAATGCGAGAGCGGCGAAGTATCACGCGTTATTTGGTAGGAATCTTGACGGGCGCGAGGCCCTTGCAGTTACGGAGACAGCGGAACTTCGTGAGCTGCGGATCTGACTCGAATCCAAGGCCGGTAAAGGTGCGCGACGGCTCATTCAGGACGAACGTGCTATCAGTAAAAATCTGATTGCGGACCTGATCGTACACGAGCTGCTGGGACGACAGCCGTTTTCCATCATCGCGAACGACCACGACATCACCGCGCGCATCGAGGCGGGAGAGCCGGAGGTTGTACGTGCCCGCCTTGGCGGTGAGCACGCCATCCCTGATACCCACGGTCGTGTAAAACGTGACGTTCACCCGACGCAGCTCCATCCGTGTGGCGTCGTCGTACGACATGGCGGTGTCCGCGAGTAGCACACCCTTCGAAATGCCTTGGTCGGTCAGAAACGTGCGAAAGCCAAAAATGATCTGATCTGCCGAGTCGGGAATGGCGGTTTTCGTGGCCTTCGCCTTGACCTGTGTCTTGCCTTTTGCGTTCGGGCAGGCGGCGGCAGACAGCACCAGCGCGCTCAGGCTCAACGCGGCAGTTGTGCGCCACTTCATGCCGCGCCCGCCCGCATCAGGTCGTGCAGATGCACGATCCCGACAAGATGCTTCTGCTCATCCAGCACCGGCATCGCCATGATGCCATGCGTCTCCATACGGTGCACCACAGCACTCCCCAGTTCATGAACGTACGCCATCCGTGGCGTGGTGGTCATCACCGACGCCACGGGCACGGACAACACGTCCGCATGGCGCTCGAGCAAACGCGTCAGGTCGCCTGCGGTGACGACCCCGAACACGCAATCATGTTCCACGACCACGACGATTCCGCGACGCTCGGCAAGCAAGATGATGGCCTCGCGCATGGTTGCGGCGCGATCGAGCACCGGCAGATCCGACGACACCATGACGTCGCTGACACGCGTGAGCAACCGCCGACCGAGCGATCCTCCAGGATGAAAGCGGGCGAAATCCTCGGCGCGAAATCCCTTCTCCTCCATCAGCGCGACCGCTAGCGCGTCGCCGAGCGCCATCGTGACGGTGGTACTGGTCGTTGGCGCGAGATCATGCGGGCACGCTTCCTCCCGGACACCAAGATCCAGCGTGACATCGGCGTGCCGTGACAAGCGCGACGAACGCTCGGCCGTCATCGCGATCATGCGCACGCCCAAGCGCGCGAGCGCGTCGATGAGTCCGAGCAACTCCTGACTCTCGCCGCTTTTCGAGATCAGTATGGCGACGTCGTCCGCGCCAACGATACCGAGGTCGCCGTGCACACTCTCCACGGGATGCAGAAACATCGCGGGCGAGCCGGTGGACGTGAACGTCGCGGCCATCTTGCGACCGACCAGACCGGACTTGCCAACGCCGGCAATGATGACGCGTCCACGGCACGCAGCCAACAACTGGACGGCGCGCACGAAGTCGTCGCCCAACACGCGCTCGACATCAGCCAGTGCAGCCGCTTCGAGATGCAGAACGCGGCGCCCGCGCTCGATGATCAGTTCAGCAGTCATGCGTGCGCGTCCTCACGCGCGTGCTCAGGTGCGGACGCAGGAACGCTGCGACTCGCGACATAGCGTTCGACGGCGTCCGTCCACTCGCCTCGAGCGAGAAGGAGCGCCTCCGCGAACTCTCGCACGGCGCCGTGCCCACCGTGCGCGTGCAACTGCAACGCCGCGGTGCGACGCACCTCGGCGACCGCGTTGCCGACGGCGACGGGCAGACCGACGCGACGAAGCACCGCGAGATCGGGAAGGTCGTCACCAACGAACGCGACAGCGTCGAGCGTGCAGTCAAAGTCCTTGGCGATCGCGGTCAGCGCGGGGAGCTTGCGCGCTTCCGGATCCTGCACCACGGCATCGACCCGAAGCTCGCGCGCGCGCTGCGCGACGCTGTCCGACACGCGGCCCGTGATGATGACGACTTTAAGGCCGCAGTCACGGAGCAGCTGAATGCCGAGGCCGTCCTGAATGTCGTAGCGCTTCAGCTCGAACGGCACATCGGCTCCACCCGACTTTGCCGAACCGAGATAGACACCGCCGTCGGTCAGCACGCCATCGACATCGAGACCCACCACGCGGATCCGTCGCGCCAGCGTCGGCTCGATCCGTGGCGCTTCGATGACGAGCGGAGGAAGCACATCGGCCGCAGCCGGAGAAACATCGGCCATCACGAACGCACACGATCCCAAATGTCGACAACACGCGCCATGAGATCCGTCAGCTGATCGAGACGCAGCATGTTCGGACCATCGCTCGGCGCGTGATCCGGATCGGGATGCGTTTCGATGAACAGCCCCTGCGCGCCTGCGGCGATCGCGGCCAGCGTGAGCGGCGGAATGAATTCACGCGCACCGCCACTCGTGCCGCCCGCACCTTGTCCCGGGCGTTGCACGCTGTGCGTGGCGTCGAAGATCACGGGGACATCGCACGACTCGCGCAGGCGCGCAAAGCTGCGCATGTCCACGACCAGATCACCGTAGCCGAAAAAGGTGCCGCGTTCGGTAACGGCCAGCGGGCCCGCTGCCAATGCCGCGAGGGTTGCGCCCGCTTCCACCTTCCGCATCGCCCCCCGCATGCCCTCGGGGTGCATCCACTGCCCCTTCTTCACATTCACCGCCTTTCCGGTTGCTCCGGCGGCCAGCAGCAAGTCGGTCTGTCGACAGAGAAACGCCGGGATCTGCAGCACATCCACCACGTCAGCCGCAACTGCGCACTGCGACGCTTCGTGTACATCGGTGAGAATCGGCAACCCCGTCGCGGCGCGAACACGCTCGAGTGCCGCGAGTCCGGCCTCAAGCCCCGGACCGCGCACGCCGTCGACATTCGAACGATTCGCCTTGTCGAAGCTGGCCTTGAAAATGACGCCACCAGGTACATGTTCGGCCAATCGAGCCAAGGATTCGGCAACGCGCAGGTTGAGCGTGTCATCCTCGAGCTGGCACGGGCCGGCAATGAGAAAGAGACGGTCGGCCGGAAAGAGTGACGTGGTCATGGCAGCGTGGGCGTCGATCACTGATTCACGTGCGCCAATGACGGTTGCACGGCTTGCTCCTGCGCGTGGTGGTGGCGCTCGGCCGCCGCAACGAATCCGGCGAATAGCGGATGCGGACGCAGCGGTCGCGACTGCAATTCCGGGTGGAACTGGCAGCCGATAAAGTACGGATGCCCCGGAAGCTCAATCATCTCTACCAGCGAGTCGTCGGGAGAGAGACCGCTCAAGCGCATGCCGTGCTCGATCAACGAGTCGCGGTACCGGTTCGACACTTCGTAGCGGTGACGATGCCGCTCACTCACCTCAGGCTGTCCGTACACCTCGGCCGCCTTCGACCCGCGCTGCAAACGGCAGGGATACGCGCCGAGGCGCATCGTACCGCCCATATCGGTCACGTCGCGCTGCGAGTCCATCAGCGAAATCACGGGATCCTGGCACTCCGGCGCGAACTCGCTGGAGTGACTGTCGTCGAGCTTCAGCACGTTGCGTGCGAACTCGATGATGGCCACCTGCATGCCAAGGCAGATGCCGAAGAACGGAATCGAAAGCTCGCGCGCCGCACGAATGGCTTCGACCATACCTTCTACGCCGCGCACGCCGAAGCCGCCCGGTACGAGCAGGCCGTGATAATTCAACAGAATCTCGCGCGCCCGTTCCGGTGAGGTGAAGAGATCACTCGACGTCCACGCGAGATCGACGCCGACATCATTCGCGATGCCGCCGTGGATGAGCGCTTCCTGCACGCTCTTATAACTGTCGATGTAATCGGTGTACTTGCCGACGACGCAGATCTTCACGCGCGTATGCGGCTTCGTGATGTGCTGCACCATCGTGCGCCAGTTTGTGAGATCAGGCGTCGGCGCCGTCAGTCGCAGCCGCTCCATCACGCGCTCGGCAAATCCCTGCTGCTCGAACGACAGCGGAATTTCGTAGATCGTCGGCACGTCCGGACTCTCGATCACGGCGCCGAAATCCACGTTGCAGAAGAGCGCGATCTTGCGCTTCACGTCATCCTGCAATGGCTTTTCGCTGCGGCAGATCAGGAAGTCGGGCTGGATACCGATCTCCATGAGCTCGCGCACGGAATGCTGGGTGGGCTTGGTCTTCACTTCACCAGCGGCCGCGATGTACGGCACGAGCGTGAGGTGGACGAAGAGCGCATTCTCCTTGCCCACCTCACGGCGAAACTGGCGGATCGCTTCGAGGAATGGCAGCGATTCGATGTCACCGACCGTGCCACCGACTTCGACGAGCACGACGTCGTTGCCAGGCGCGATCCGCTTCACCGCGCCCTTGATCTCATCGGTGATGTGCGGAATCACCTGCACCGTGGAGCCGAGGTATTCACCACGACGTTCCTTGGTGATCACGTTCGAATAGATGCGTCCCGTTGTGATGTTGTTCGCCTGCGACAGCGGCCGATCGAGAAAGCGCTCGTAGTGCCCGAGATCGAGGTCGGTCTCCGCGCCGTCGTCCGTGACGAACACTTCGCCATGCTGAAACGGCGACATCGTGCCCGGATCGACGTTGAGATACGGATCGAGCTTCATCATCGTCACGCGAAACCCACGTTCGACGAGCAACCGTCCAAGCGACGCGGCGGCGATTCCCTTCCCCAGCGATGACACGACACCACCGGTCACGAAGATGTACTTCGGCGTGGTTGTCTGGTTCGCGTTCGTGCTCTTGGTGGTCATCAGCGTGATCTCGCGCAGGTGGGACAAGGAGACTGTCGCGTCAGGTGCGTCACGACAGGGTATTCGTTGGGGGAGCGTGCCAGCGCAGGTTCGCGCGTTCGAGATCGTCTTCGGTGTCGATGCCGCCTTCGGCCGCGGGCACGTCCGCCACGCCGATCGTGAGACCGTGCGCGAGCGGGCGCAACTGTTCGAGGCGTTCGACGAGTTCCAGCGGATGCGGCGCCCAGCCGACCCACGCCTGCAGGGCTTCGCGTGTATACGCGTACACACCGACGTGCTGACGGGCCAGCGCCTGCTGGGCCCCGGCATCCGCCAGTTCGCGCAAGTACGGAATAGGTGCTCGCGAAAAATAGAGGGCGAGGCCGTCATCGCCACGCACGACTTTCACGACATCGGGTTTCGCGAGCGCCGACGCGGGAATCGGGACGGCAGCCGTCCCGATCGGCGCCCGACCGTCGCGGACGATGGACACGGCGCCGGCCAAGGCTTCGCGTGATACGAAGGGCTCGTCGCCCTGTACGTTCAGAATCACCGAGAAATGCGCAAACTCTGGCCGGGCGGCGACTTCGGCCACCCGATCGGTGCCGCTGGGGTGGTCGTCCCGCGTCATGACTACCGGAATCCCGCGCGATTCGCAGGCAGCAAACACGTCGGGATGATCGGTCGCCACGACCACGTGGTCGCCGATGGCGAGCGCGACGACACGCTGGTAGACCCGAATGATGAGCGGCTCGCCGGCGAGGAGGCGAAGCGGCTTGCGGGGAAGACGGGTCGCGCCAAGGCGCGCCGGGATCACCGCGAGTACTGACATTGTCCTGTTGGACTGGGCGTGGTTGCAGCAAAATTCACGCCAGTTAAGATACGCAGTTTGGCGCCTGAAGGCAAACAGGTCGTTGTTTCACCCTTTCGCTCCCTGCATGCCGACGACTTGGTGGTGGATCGCGTTCAACGCAATGGTGCTCGCCCTACTGGCGATCGACCTCGGCGTCTTCAACCGGAAAGCGCACGCGGTCACGGTCCGCGAGGCGCTGGGATGGAGCGCGGTCTGGATTTCCCTTGCGATCGGCTTCGGGCTCTGGATCGGATCGTCGATGGGCCGCCAGTCGATGCTGGAGTTCTACGCCGGATATCTGGTCGAGCAGGCGCTCTCCGTGGACAACCTGTTCGTCTTCATCCTGATATTTGGTTACTTCCGCATTCCCGCTGAGCTGCAGCACCGGGTGCTCTTTTGGGGCATCATCGGCGCGCTCTTCATGCGCGGGGCCATGATCGGTGCGGGCGCTGTCCTGATCGCCCAGTTCCACTGGATCATCTACCTGTTCGGCGCGTTCCTGGTGTTCACCGGGGCCAAGATGGCATTCGGCGGAGAGAGCGAGATTGAGCCGGAGTCGAATCCGGTCATCCGACTCGTGCGGCGCTTCCTGCCCATCACCACGAAGTTCCACGGCGAGCACTTCTTCGTGCGCGAGGTCATTGACGGCAAGGCGGCCAAGTTGGTCGCCACGCCACTGTTCGTCGTACTGGCGCTCGTAGAAACAACCGACGTGGTGTTCGCCGTGGACTCCATACCGGCAATCTTCGGTATCACGCGGAATCCGTTTCTCGTCTACACGTCGAACGTATTCGCGATTCTCGGCCTCCGTTCGATGTACTTCGTGCTTGCCGGTGTGATCGGCAAGTTCCATCTCCTGAAGTACGGCCTGGCGCTCGTGCTCGCCTTCGTCGGCATGAAGATGCTGCTCTCGGAGATCTGGCCGCTGGGCATCGGTCTTTCCCTCGGCGTTGTCGGGACGCTACTCGTGGGAAGTGTACTGTTGTCGCTGGTGATCAAGCCGAAGGAATCGACCGAGCGGGACGTCGCCACACGCGACGCGCCTTAGACCGGCGCCGTCCGAAACGCGCGTGACATCGTGAGAAAGTTCACCAGCAGCTCACGACCGTGCTCGGTAAGAATCGACTCCGGGTGAAACTGCACGCCCCACACGGGATGCGTGCGATGCTGCAGCGCGTGAATTTCGTCGGCGTCATCGACCGCGACGGCCGTCACCTGCAACTCGGCCGGCAGCGTGGCGCGCTCCACGATAAGTGAGTGGTAGCGCATCACGCCGAACGGCGATGGAATGCCGGCAAACAGGCCCGTCCCGTCGTGCACGAGCTGCGACATCTTGCCGTGCATGACCCGACTGGCCCGCGTGACCACGCCGCCATACGCCTCGCCGATCGCCTGATGGCCCAGACACACGCCGAGCAACGGAATTTCCCCGCCGTAGCGACGGATCACGTCAACCGAAATGCCGGCCTCGCGCGGCGAGCAGGGCCCCGGCGATACGACGATGGCATCGGGTGCCATCGCGCCCACCTGATCGACGGTCAGGGCGTCGTTGCGGTGCACCTCGAGCGTTTCACCGAGCTCGCCGAAGTACTGCACGAGGTTGTACGTAAACGAATCGTAGTTGTCGATGACGAGCAGCATGGACGTCGAGGTCAGGGGCGCGGGTGGAACTGGCGGTGCACGCTTCGAAGATACTCGCGATCCACGTGGGTGTAGATCTGGGTCGTAGCGATATCGGCGTGGCCGAGCATTTCCTGCACGGCGCGGAGGTCGGCGCCGCCTTCGAGCAGGTGGGTCGCGAAGGAGTGCCGCAGGGTGTGCGGGGAGACGGGTTTCTCAATCCCGGCCATCGTGACGTACTTCCGGAGGATCTTCCACGCCCCCATGCGCGTGAGCGGCTTCCCCTGGCCATTGAGGAACAGGAGGCCCTTCCCTTCTCCGCGCTCGAGCACCGGGCGCAGCTCGCGGACGTACACGGCGACGGCGCCGATCGCGGATCGACCGATGGGCACCAAACGCTCCTTGCTGCCTTTGCCCAGCACGCGCACGAGACCCTCTTCGAGGAGCACGTCCTTGAGTGCCAGGCCGATCCACTCCGACACGCGGAGGCCGGCGCCATAGGCCAACTCCAGCATCGCGCGGTCGCGGAACGCGAGCCGCTCATCGAGGCCGGGCGCGGCGAGCAGCTTCAGCACATCCTCGACGCTGAGCACTTCCGGCAGCGTGCGGAATCGTGCCGGCGTGTCGAGTCGTTCGGTGGGGTCGTGCGTCACCAATCCTTCGGCCAACATGATGCGGAACCACGTGCGCAGCGCCGAGATGTTCCGGCGGATCGACGTGCCGGCGAGCCCGAGATCCTTCAGGTGATACACGAACTCACGCAGCACGCCTGGGGTGATCTCCCTCGCTTCGGTGATACCCTGCGCTCGCATGAACGCCGCACAGCGTATCACGTCCCGACGGTAGGCCTCGATCGTGCGCGGCGATGCCCCTTCTTCGAGGGCCAGCGCATCCTCGAACGCGAGGAGATGGAATCCTCGACGCAGGGCCTGCTCCTCGGGTGAGGGGATCGGCACGGGTGCCGTCACCGCCGACCTCTCGTTCGCCGCCACCACACGGTGCCCACGACCACGACAACGATTGCCGCCGCCACCAGGCCGACCGTGCGCTGCTGTCCGGCGATCCGCGCCAACAGGGCATCGGCGTTCGCGCCCGCACGAAAGGCCAGGACGCACACCAACCCGTACCACGCACCGGACGCCAACGACATCGCGAGCAGGGCGCGCACCGCGCCGATACCCATCGCACCCGCGAGTGGCGGCACCACGGCCCGTACACCGGGAAGAAATCGGCTCACCACCACGGCCAGCACTCCCTGCGTCTTGAAACGCTCGGTGATGCGTTGAGTTGCGCCGGCCGGAAACAGCGAGGGAAATCGCTGCATGAGCCACGGGAGTCCGAAGCGATGCCCCAGTCCGTACATCATCATGGCACCGCCGATATTGCCGATCATCGTTGCGGTCCAGACACCGACGGCGCTGCCATTCCCGCGCGCCGCCACGAACGCGCCAAGCGCGATCACCGTATCCGCCGGCAGCGGCGGAAAGATGTTCTCCGCGAAGGCCGCCAGAATGAGCGCGCCGTACAGCAGCGGCTCTGGCAGCGAGGAGAGCCACGCGAGGATGTCGGTCATGCACCCACCCGATGCATGGGCGATGCCGCGGCCGTCGAGCGAATCAGCGGCGCGGCAGGACGGTCGCGGTGGCCATCACGGCCAGCCCTTCCTCGCGCCCGATCCATCCCATCGACTCGTTGGTCTTACCCTTCACGAACACCTCGATGTTTGTGACGCCGAGCAGCGCCGCGAGCCGTGCCCTGATGGCGGCACGATGCGGACCGATCTTGGGACGTTGCGTCACCACCGTGATGTCGACATTGCCTACGCGCCAGCCGGCTTGGTGGAGTCGCGCCACGGCGGCGGATAACATCACCGTGGAATCCTTGCCTTTGTGGGCGGCATCGGTGTCGGGAAACATCTCGCCGATGTCACCGAGCGCCGCTGCGCCGAGCAGCGCGTCCGTTACGGCGTGACAGATGGCGTCGCCATCGGAGTGACCAGCGCAGTGCATGTCGGCCGGAATGTCGATGCCGCCAAGTCGCATGGGGCCGCCCTCACCGAACCGGTGCGAGTCATATCCGATGCCCACGCGTACGGGCAGCGCTGTGCTCACGCTGCCACCGTCGCGTGGGCCTGCGCGCCACTGGCGATGAGCGAATAATCCTGACGGCGCCGCGCGGGCGTGAACCCGGCGTCTCGAATGAGGCGGTCGAGTTCATCGACCGTCGTGCGATGGGTCGTGTTGGCTGCGGAAACGACGTTCTCTTCGATCATCAACGAGCCAAAATCGTTGCAGCCGTAGTTGAGCGCCATCTGGCCGACCTTCATGCCCATCGTCACCCAGCTCGACTGCAGATTCGGCACATTGTCGAGCACGATGCGCGACATTGCCACCGTCCGCAGATACGTGACCGCATCGGTCTTGGGCATGTGCGACATCGAGGGCGTGTTCTCTGGCTGCAACGGCCACGTGATGAACGCCGTGAAGCCGCCGGTACGCGCCTGCAGATCGCGCACGCGCTGCAGGTGTTCGATGCGCTCCGCGAGCGTCTCGCCGATGCCGTACATCATCGTCACGGAGGTCTTCATACCCTCGTTGTGCGCGAGCTCCATGATCTCGAGCCAGCGGTCGGCGCCGGCCTTCTTGGGCGCCACGATGTCACGCACCCGCTGCACGAGGATCTCGCCGCCGCCGCCCGGGATCGAATCGAGACCGGCCGCCCTGAGTTCGCGAATCACGTCACGTGCCTCCATACGGAAACGCGTCGCAAAGAAATCGACTTCGCTGGGTGAGAAACCATGAATGTGGATCGGATGGTGTTGCTTGATATAGCGCATCAGATCCAGATACCACTCAAACGGGATGTACGGGTTGTGCCCACCCTGAATCAGGATCTGCACACCGCCGAGTGCCTTCGTCTCCTCGATCTTCTCGCCAATCTGCTCGAAGGAGAGGGTGTACCCTTCCCCGTGCTTCGGACGACGATAGAAGGCACAGAATCCGCAGTCGGCCACACACACGTTCGTGTAGTTGATGTTGCGGTCGACGATGTACGTGACCACGCCATGGGGATGCTTCGCCTGTCGCACGCGATCGGCTTCCATGCCGAGTTCGAGCAGCGGAGCATTGGTATAGAAATCGAGAAGGTCACGCATGGATGATTCTCTTGCGACCGGCAGCACACAGGAAGTCGATCACGCAGCGGGCAGAAAGGCGAGCGTGCCATCAGGCACGCGCCCTGCCAGTACGAGTCGACGGAAGAATTCGGTGAGGCCCGCGAGATGCGGGTACGACAAACGGTAATCCAATCCCGAGAAGTACTCGGCACAAGCTTCGCGCGACACGCCGGTGGCCAGGGCCGCCTGCGCCGTCAGCTGATCGATATGCAGCAAGCCCCAGTCGCGTGACGCGATCAACGAGGCATGCGCCGACAACGCCTCGTGCATCGGCGCGCCACGCTGCGCGACCCAGACCGCGAAGACGAACGGGAGTCCAGTCCACGATTTCCAGACCTCGCCCAGATCCTCACGAAACGGGTAGCGCATCGCCCACGCCCCGCCGCGATTGGCCTGATCGAAGAGCTTGAGCGCCGCGTCGCCGATCACCAGTCGCGCCTCATGCGGCTCATCCTCGAAGCGGTCGACGTCGGCCAGCTCGGCATCGCCAAGCACGAACTCGGGACGGCAGCGCCACACGTTCTCGAACAACAGTTCAAGCAGTGCCACCGACGTCATGGAGCTGCGACTCACGATCACTTTGCGTCCGCCGAGCTCAGGCGGCGGGCGCTTGCTGAACAGCATGACGCTCCGCACGGGACCGTCGCTCGTGATGCCGAGCTCGGGCAGCAGCAGATAGCGCTTCGCGTCGCGCGCATACTCAACGGCGGAGACTACGCTCACATCGAGCGCACCGTCGGCCATCAACCGGTTGAGCACGGTGGGGATACCCGTGATCAAACTGCCGTCGAGTGGCACGATCCCACGATCGATCGCGCCGTACACGGGAAAGCAGTTGATGTATGGGATGCGCCCGACGCGCAGCATGACGTTCAGCCCACCGCGCCAGCGAGCGGCTCGGTCGATTCGTCGATCGCGCCGGTCTCGTCGGGGGCGAATTCGCGCAGAACGCGATAGAACGAATCACGTTCGGCCGGCGCCTTGCCCGCACCGCGAATGAGGCCGAGCAGCTGCGGCAGCGTCATGCCCTGCGGTGTGTGCGCGCCGACCGCGTGGTAGATCTTCTCGCGCACGACCGTGCCTTCGATGTCGTTCACGCCAAAATGCAGCGAGATCTGCGACACCGGCGTCGACACCATGATCCAATGCGACTTGATGTGCTCGAAGTTGTCGAGGAAGAGTCGGCCGACCGCGAGGTTGCGCAGATCGTCGAAGCCGGTGGTCGCGGTGCCTTCGCGGCCGAGCGTCTTCCCGAGCTCATTGTCGTCGGGATGATACGCGAGCGGGATGTATGCGAGGAAGCCGCCGGTTTCATCCTGCAGCTCACGCAGCATGTTGAGATGCTGCATACGATCCTCGATCGTTTCCACGTGTCCGTACAGCATCGTGCAGTTCGATCGGATGCCGAGTTTGTGCGCCGTGCGATGCACGTCGATGTAGTCGGCACCGCCGAGCTTCTTGTCCGCGATGACGTGACGGACGGCGGCACTGAACGTCTCCGCGCCGCCGCCGGGCAGCGTGTCGAGACCGGCCTCACGCAGCGCGATCAGCACGTCTTCGCGGCTCATCTTTTCAATGCGCGCGATGTGGGCGATCTCGACGGCCGTGAGCGCCTTGATGTGCACCTGCGGGTGCCGTGCTTTGAGCGCCCGGAACATCGACTGGTAGTACTCGAGTCCCGCCTCCATATCGAGACCGCCGACGATGTGGAACTCGCGGGTGATGGAACCGTCGGCGCGATCGGATTCGGCGAGCACCTGCTCGATGCTGTAGCGATAGGCCCCTTCTTCCTTGGGCAATCGCGCATACCCGCAGAACACGCACGTCTTGCGCAAGACGCAGACGTTGGTGGGGTTGATGTGCTGATTCGATGCGAAGGTGACGCGGTCCCCGTGACGGGCACGGTTGGCCGCGTCGGCCATGGCGCCTACGCCGAGCAGGTCGGGGGAGCGGAACAGGGTGACACCATCGGCGATGGACAGCCGCTCACCGGCGCGCAGCTTCTCCCCGATGGGGCGCAGCGCGGGATCACGGAGTCGATCGAGATCGAACGGAATAGTGACAGGCATCAGGGCGTACTCGGGCAAGTGCGCGAACCATTCGCGCGGACCTTCACCTCGATGAACGCCCCGACGGGCCTAGTCGTGCCACCGTCGGAGTGCAATCGAGACGTTGTGACCACCGAACCCCGAGCTGTTCGAGATCGCGACATTCACCGGCCGCGCGCGTGGCGTGTTCGGGGTGTAGTCGAGAACGCACTCGGGATCAGGAGTCGCGTAGTTGATCGTGGGGGGAACCATGTTGTCGCGCATCGCCAAGGCACAGGCGATGAACTCCACCGAACCCGCCGCACCGAGCATGTGTCCAGTGGCCGACTTGGTCGAGCTGACCGACAGCACGTGCGCGTGGTCGCCGAACACCGCCTGGATGCCCTTGGACTCGTTGGGATCGTTGAGCGGCGTGGACGTGCCGTGGGCGTTGATGTAGTCGACATCCGTCGGCGCGAGGCCGCCGTCCTTCAGCGCGCCGCGCATGGCCCGTTGGAGCCCCTCGTGCGCGTCCGGCTGCCCGGTGAGGTGGTACGCGTCACCCGTGGCGCGGTAGCCGACGATCTCGCCATAAATGCGCGCACCGCGGCGCCGGGCATGCTCGAGTTCCTCAAGTACCACCACCCCGGAGCCCTCGCCCATCACGAACCCATCGCGGTCCTTGTCGAACGGTCGCGACGCGGTGGACGGCGAATCATTGCGCGTCGAGAGGGCGCCCATATTGGCGAAACCACCGATCGACATGGGCGTGACGGCCGCCTCGGAACCGCCGGCAAACATCACGTCCGCATCGCCATACTGAATGATCCGGAACGCATCGCCGATCGCGTGCGCGCTCGAGGCACAGGCGGATACGGTGGCGTAATTGGGGCCCTTTGCCTGCAGCCGCATCGACACGATGCCAGCAGCGATATCGCCGATGAACATCGGAATGAAAAACGGCGAAATCTTGCTCGGACCCAGCGTGCGGTAAACATCGTGCTGGTCTTCGAAGCTCCGAATCCCGCCGATTCCGCTTCCGATGATGACGCCCATCGTTTCCGGGTCAATGGTCCCCGGAGCGATGCCCGCGTCAGCCGCCGCCTGTACGGAGGCGGCGACGGCGTACTGTGCATACACATCCGCGCGCTTCGCTTCCTTGCGGTCCATGTACGCGAGCGGGTCGAACTGCTTGACCTCGCACGCGAACCGCACGGAGTACTTGGACGCATCGAACTTCGTGATATCAGCGCCCCCGGACACTCCCGAGAGCAAGGACCGCCAGGTCGTCGCCACGTCGTTGCCGACCGGCGTAACGGCACCAAGCCCCGTAACGACGACCCGCCGCCGCATTAGCCGGCGACCTTCGCCTCAAGGTAGGCCACCGCATCGCCGACCGTGCGGAGCTTCTCGGCATCCTCATCGGGGATATCGATGTTGAACTCCTTCTCGAACTCCATGACCAGTTCGACGATGTCGAGCGAGTCAGCGCCGAGGTCTTCGATGAAGCTCGCCTCGGGCGTGAGCTTCTCGCGCTCCACTCCGAGCTCCTTTTCGATGATATCCTTGATCTTCGACGCGTGATCCGACATAGGAACGATCCTCTGGGATGTTGGAGTAGTTAAGAGTGGGGAACTTAGCCATGCGGGGGCGTCGCTGGGAGGGCTTGACGGCAAGAACCGCAAAGTCCTTCCCGAGCCGGCCCGCGAACCTACATGACCATACCGCCGTCCACCACGAACACCTGACCGGTCACATAACTGGTCAAGTCTGAAGCGAGCACAGCCACCATGCTCGCGATGTCCTCGGCGCTGCCGAGGCGCTCGAGCGGAATGCCCGCACTGAGCGCACTGCGGGCCTCCGGTGTCATCGCCGCCGTCATATCGGTGTCGATGAAGCCGGGAGCCACCACGTTGGCCAGGATGTTTCGCGACGCGAGCTCCTTGGCGATCGACTTGGTCATGCCGATTAAGCCCGCCTTGCTCGCCGCGTAATTCGCCTGCCCCTTGTTGCCGATCAAGCCGACCACACTGGCCACGTTCACGATGCGGCCGTAGCGGCGCTTCATCATGCCGCGCGAGGCGGCACGACACGTCGCGAAAGCGCCGCGCAGATTCGCGTTGATCACCGCGTCCCAGTCGTCGTCCTTGATGCGGATCAGCAGGTTGTCGCGCGTCAGGCCCGCGTTGTTGACCAAAATGTCGAGCTGCCCGAAATCCTTCTCGACGGCCTCCACCAGCGCGATGGCCTGCGCCGTCTCTGACACGTCGGCCGCGTAGCCCCGCGTCTCGACACCGGTCCGGGCGGCGATCTCCTGTGCGGCGGCGTCGGCGCGGGCCTGATCACGTCCTGTGACCGCCACGCGCGCGCCGGCCATCGCCAGGGTCGTGGCGATGGCGCGACCAATACCCCGGGTGGAGCCGGTGACCAGCGCCACGCGCCCGGTCAGATCGATGCGAAGGCCGCTCATGAGGCAGTCGTTGGATTGGAGTTCGACAACGTCACGCGGGTTTACCGGCGAGGTCCAGCAACTTTTCGACCTCAGCGACGGTCCCGCACGCAAGAGTCTTCACCGCCGGGGCGAGGCGGCGCAGTAGGCCGGTCAGCACCGCGCCGCTGCCGATCTCGACGAAGGTCGCGTCCGGGTACTGCTCGACCAGCAAGCGACTGAGGCGCGTCCACTGAACCGGCGCGGTGAGCTGCTGCACGAGCAGCTCGCACGCGACGCTGGCCGACGTGACGGGCATCGCGTTGACGTTCGCCACGACGGGCACCTGTGGATCGCTCCACGATTCCGCGGCCAGCGCGTCGCTGAGTCCTGCCACGGCCGGCTCCATGAGCGGCGAATGGAACGCACCGCTGACTGGCAGCGGGAGGCAGCGCTTGGCGCCCGCTTCCTTGGCCAGCTCCATCGCACGTTCGACACCGGCGACCTCACCGGAAATCACCACCTGTTCATCGCTGTTGTAATTGGCCGGCACCACCATGCCGCGCTCGGCGGTGGCCTGACGGCAGATGTCGTCGATGGACGACGTGAGCACGCCCAGGATTGCGGCCATGGCTCCCGGCCGCACCACGCCCTGCTCGTACATCAGCGTGCCGCGCCGGCGCACGATGCGCGCCGCGGCCGCGACGTCAATTGCCCCGGCCACGTGGTAGGCCGAGAACTCGCCCAACGAGTGGCCGGCCGCCGCCCGCACCTGCGGACCGATGACGCTCTTCACCACGGCCCACACGGCGGCGCTGTGCGCCAGCAATGCCGGCTGTGCGTTCAGGGTGCGCGTGAGTTCGTCAGACGGCCCTTCGAATGCGAGCGTCGAAATGAACGCCCCGACGGCGTCGTCGACCGCCTGAAAGACCTCGCGAGCGGCGGGAAAGGCCTCGGAGAGATCCTTGCCCATGCCCACCTTCTGCGACCCCTGACCAGGCAGCAGCAGCACGTATTCCATGTGGTTCCGGATTGCGAGTTCGGAGGGCGTGGCGCTCAGAAGCGAGCGACCAGCGATCCCCACGTGAAGCCGGCGCCGAAGGCCGCGAAGAGCACGGTTGATCCTTCCTTCACGCGTCCCTGCTCTACCGCATCGCTCAGCGCGATCGGGATCGAGGCCGCCGAGGTGTTGCCGAAGCGATCGACGTTGACGAACACCTTGTCCATCGAGATGCCGGCATGCTTGGCCGTGGCCTCGATGATGCGCACGTTTGCCTGATGGGGAATGAGTAGATCGACGTCGGCCGCCGTGATCCGCGCGATGTCGAGCGCCCGATCGGTCGCTTCGGCCATCGACCGCACGGCGTGCTTGAACACTTCGCGGCCGGCCATGCGCACATAGTGCCGCTTCTGCTCGAACACTTCGGGCGAGAACGGCTCCGCGCCGCCGCCCGCCGGACGCCACAGCAGTTCGGCGAGCGCACCATCAGAGCGCATGAACGACGACAACACGCCCTTGGTCCCGCCCCGCTCCTTGTTGCGGCGCAGCACGGTCGCACCGGCGCCATCCGCAAACAAAATGCAGGTATTCCGATCGGTCCAATCGACGATCGTGCTGAGCATCTCCGCGCCGATGACCAGCACCGTATCGGCCGATCCGCTGGCGATGAGCGACTCACCCATGATCGCGCCATACAGCCACCCCGAACAGGCAGCCGAGATGTCAAAGGCTGCGGCTCGCGTGCATCCGAGTGCCGTCTGAATCTCGACGGCCGTCGCCGGCAGCAGGTGATCCGGCGACGCGGTGCCGAGGATGATGACATCGATCTCGCCAGGCTGCACGCCGGCGCGCGCCATGGCCATGCGCGAGGCTTCGGCCGAGAGCGACGTCAGCGTCTCGCCGTCTTTGGCGATGTGACGCTGCTTGATGCCGGTCCGATCGACAATCCAGTCATCATTCGTTTCGAGCCCCATCGCTGCGATGTCAGCGTTGGTCATGATGTTTTTCGGCACGGCGTGACCTGTGCCGGCGATGTAGGCGATCGGACGCTTCATGCGGCGTTCCCAGACGTAGTGGGCATGGATTCCGAGAGGCGACGACCGATCTCGTCGGTCATGCCGGACTCGTACGCGCGGAGCGCAACCATGATGGCGTTTTCCATGGCGCGTGGCGAACTCTTGCCGTGCGAAATGATGCTGACGCCGCGCACACCGAGCAACGGCGCGCCACCCTGCTCCTCGACGTCGAGCTGCGTGAGCGAGCGAGCGATTTCGCGGGCGTCGAGCCCGGCCACTTTCGCGACCATCCCGATGAGCATAGGTCCGATGCTCTCGTAGAACTTGAGCAGCACGTTCCCGGTGAAGCCATCGCAGACCACGACGTCGATGACACCGCGATCGCAGCGCCCGTTGGGAAGGTCGCGACCCTCGACATTCCCGAGGAAGTTGAGCCCCGACGCGAGCAGTCGCTGGTGCGCGTCTTTCACGGCCGCATTGCCCTTCTCGGCCTCTTCCCCAACAGACAGGAGACCGACCGCCGGATTGTCGCGACCGAGCAGCGCACGCGCGTAGACGGTGCCGATGCGCGCGAACTGCACCAGTTCCTCGGGCGAGCAATCCATGTTCGCGCCAGAATCGAGCACCAGGATGGGGTCTTTCGCCGTGGGAAAGATGGTGCCGATGGCCGGGCGCGTGAGGCCGGTGTGCAGCTTGAGGTGCACGAGCGACGCGGCCATCTGCGCGCCAGTGTTACCGGCCGAGACGAAACCGTGTGCGTGACCGTCAGCGACGCGCTTGATGCCGACGACCATGGAGCTGTTGGTCTTGCCTCGAAGGGCGACGGTCGGCTTGTCGGTCATGGCGATCACCTCAGGCGCGTCGACGATCACAATGCGATCACGGACGCGCGCCAGCGGGGCGAAATCGCCGCGCAAGAGCGCGTCGAGTTCCGCCTCGATGACCAAGGACTGTCCTACGAGTTCGATGTGATGCTGCGAGGGCAGCGCTCCAAGCGCTTGGAGTGCGCCGGCGATGGGGGCCCGGGGGGCAAAGTCACCCCCCATGGCATCCACGGCGATGCGCGCCAAACTTACGCTTCCTGCGCAGTTACCCGCTGCTCACCCGCATAAAACCCACACTCGTTGCACACGCGGTGCGGGCGCTTCATCGTACCGCACTGCGGGCACGACTGAATGACGATGGCGGGCGCGACCTTATGGGTGTTGCGGGCGCGCTTCCGCCGCTTAGATGTGCGGCGCTTCGGTACGGCCATGGGACTCTGACCTGAACGTTCGAGACGAGAAGAACCGTTTAGGCGTCGGAACCACGCAGATCGCGCAGTCCGGCCCAACGGGGATCAGTTGAGGGAGCACAGAGGCATGCTCCCGTATTGCGATCGGCACCACAGGTCGCGCAGAAGCCCTGACACTCTTCCCGGCAGAGCGCGAATGCCGGAACGGCCAAGAGCCATTCCTCACGCACTGCTGGACGGATGTCGAGCTCTCGCGCCCCAGCGGGGATCGGAAACACGTCCTGTTCGTCTGCGTCGTCGAGACCCGACTCCGCAAACAGCATGTGCACGTCTTCCGATACAGCGACGGTCACTTCGCACAGGCAACGCCTGCACTCAGCCACTGCCGCCCCTTCCAGCCGGCCGCTCAGATAAAAGCGACCGTGACCTGCAGCAGAGAGTCGGCCGGTTACATGCACACCGGCACCAGCCGGGCGCGTGTCGTCCGCCTCCCACACCGGATCCGATGTGTCGAGCACTCCGTCCACGCTCTCCGCACGGGCTTCCAGACTCCGGATGTCAAAGCACAGCATAGCCGTGTAACGTAGAGCGGGAGGCCCTCAGACACAAGGGCTCCCGCTCCCTTTTTCCACCACGGCCGGTGCGTCCAAGTAACGCACCGACCACAAGTTAGGCGATCCTGCCGCTCAGCTGGCGAGGACGTCCGTGCCGGCGAAGAAGAACGCCGCTTCGATCGCCGCATTCTCATCGGAGTCGGATGCGTGAATCGCGTTCCGTCCCTTCGACTCGGCATACAGCTTCCGCACGGTGCCGTCGGCCGCTTCGGCCGGGTCGGTGGCGCCGATCACGGTGCGCAGTGTGGCCACCGCGTCATCGCGCTCGAGCACCAGCGGCATGCACGGCCCGCTGGTCATGAATTCCACGAGCTCGCCGAAAAAGCCTCGCTCGCGGTGGACGCCATAAAACTCACCCGCCTGCGCGGTGGTGAGGTGCATGACGCGCGCGGCCTTGATGGTGAAGCCCGACTTCTCGAGCAGCGCAATGATGAGGCCGGCCTTGCCATTGGCAAAGGCGTCCGGCTTGACGATGGTAAGGGTGCGACGACCAGCCATGGTTACGATCCGATCAATTTGCGAACGATGTCACCCCGCGTGAGAAAGCCGACCAGTCGGCCATCCTTCACGACGGGAACACGGTCGACGTCCTTGTTGAGCATCAGGGAAGCCACCTCGGCCAGCGGCTGTTCCGGTGCGACGCAGAGGACCTGACGGGTCATGAGGTCGCGCACAGTTCGACGGGCTGTCGATGGCGGCGGCGACGCCGAAGCACCGCCCGCGCGCGGAAGATAATGGCTGAGCAGGTCGCGCAGCAGTTCG
>NZ_JANPLK010000072.1 GCF_031426495.1 Gemmatimonas sp.
CATGATCGTGATGCACGTCGGTCGCGGCAGCGGCCTCCTTACCGCGTTCAATGGCTGCGTTGTGCACCATGGTCTCAGCGTTGAGGCCATGCGGTGGCTCGAGCGCCACGGCTACCTGCCGGGATCGGATCTCGATCTCGCCGCGTAGTGCGGTGACGTGCTAGCTGCGATCCCCCCGTGCCAGCTGATCGGTACGGGGGGTTCGCTCTGGCGTCAGCTAGACTCGCTTCGTCGCGCCATCCAGGCTTGGTATTACCTGGCGCGCGCCGGACGTGCAGGTGGTAAGCCCTTCGAGAAACGCCATGATCGGGGGGCGATCACGCGGAAGGAGTTGGCGCGATTCAGGCCCGCACCCCCACACCGTCATGACAGGCGTCGGGCGGGGACAGCGTGGGCTGTGCGCGCGCCACACGCTTCGTCAGTGTCTTCACTCGCGACTCGAGGTCCGCGCGAATCTCCGCAAGGCACTCCAGCTCAGCGTCCGTGTACAGCGTCCCATCGCGGCGGGGCTCGCCATCACACCCGCGCAACACCGCATCGAGCTGGCGTCGCAGCCGGACCAGCTCGAACGCGGGGCGCTCGCGTCCGAGCTTATCCACCTGCCCGGCGATGTACCGTTCGTATCGTGCCGTCAGCACGCGCAAGCGATTTTCGGCCGCGATCCGACGCACAGAGCGCGTGATACTCGCGTCGAGGCGCCTGCCGTGTTGCCGGCGGTGTACAGCTGTCCCTGATCCGGGGCCCGTGGGGAACGCAGCCTCTTCGGTGCGTTTCGTCTGTTCGGCGGCATCTATCGCATCGATTTCGGCCGCAAGCTTCGCGATTTTGGCCGCCAGCTTGATCGCATTGTGGTCGGTGGCGTACTGGGTCTGGTTGTCTAGCATGGTGGGGGCGCATGCTGCCTCGGCAGCGGTGACATGCGCAGCCTACCAGTCCCGCGCGCATCCGCCCACACATCGCACACACCCCCAAAAAACGCCGAGGGGCCCCCGAATTCCGCAGAGACCCCGCCACCCCTCTCCCGGTCTCTCAGGCCGGCCCTACAGTTTCGCGAGCTGCTGGAGCGCCCAGGCGGTCAGCTCCGGTGGCGCCCCCGCGCTGGCGACCACCAGGGTGAGCGCCTGCCGTCGGGGCGCCACCGGCAGGGCTAGAACATCCGCCTCGTACGCGGCTCTCAGGATCGGGATCTGGGTGGCGTCGTAACGGAAGTCCCGCCCGGCCGAGGCCGCGTACGCCTGCCGATGGGCGGTGCGGATCAGGTCGGCGGCGAGCTGTTCCGACGAGTCGTCTGGTCCGGTCATGTCCAGAATGTAGGGCGCCAGGCCAGACCCCGCCAATGGCCCGCCCAGCGTCGGTGGGTACCACGGGCTGATGCTATTGGTATCTGACGCGACCCACCCGCCATCCCGTATCCCACAATGTGATCTCTACAGCGCCGGTCTTCTGCTCATCCCACTTCCATCCAAGCGGCTCCGCCCACGGCCCCATCAGAGCCCGCCACGTGAATGTCGCCAAGTAGTGCTGCGCATCGATGCGCCGGATTCCAGTCACCTCTCCCATCACTGGTCGTTCGACACAAACGTATAGCCAATTCACCTCGCCACTGGGCGTGCGATCCACGAGCGGGCCGCATTCATTCGCCGCGTACGGGGGTGGGTGGAACCGTGGCAGGGCCTTCGCCTTCGCTGTGTACGTCAGGACGCATGATGGTTTGCCGTCGATGACAGTGTCCTTGTCGGCCAGAAACCCTTCGCGATACATCACGGCGTAGAGGCGGGCGATGTAGTCGTCGCGCCACTGTGGTTTCTCCGCGGCCACCACTGGCTTGCAACGGCCAAAAAGAGCCCCAAGCTTGGGCATGTTCTCATAGCTGCCGGGCTTTGCAAGATCGGCGGCTACCTGCGTGAGCACCCAGGCACGAGTCGGTGGAGCCTGCGCGGGGACCACAGCGGGGGCGGCGATGGCGAGGACAGCGAGGGACGCGAACATGCGCGCAACAGATTGCATAAAACTCCGATTGGGGTTGTCCGAGTGGGGCCGATTGCGCGCCGCAATACCCACGTCGGCGCGCGATATTCTTCTCACGTGGCGAGACAAACCGTTGCGGCGGGATATCCTGAGGTGGCCAGGGCTCCCAGCGACAGAGGCCGTCCCGCCAGACGTTCAGCTCCTCGCGCCAAGGCGGCGTCCAGTGGGAGGTCCTGTAGCTCCGCCCAGAGCACGCCGGCGCGCGAGTCGACGTCGGTCGGCATGTCCGGCGCGGGCCACTGGACCCTGAAGTAGCGGCGGCGCGTAGTTAGCAGAGGTCAGCATTCCGGGGTTGCAGGGCGCAGGGCAGGACATCGCGCCGGTAGGCAGAAAGACCCGCCGAGACCGGGGTTAGCATGGGGTTAACGGAGGGTTCATTCCCGGCCCCGACCGTCACGCTCCCAGAGGGGAAGCGCAATACAGCGCTAGCCTTCCAAGCTTGATGTCGCGGGTTCGAGTCCCGTCTCCCGCTCTGTGAAGATTGTCGATTCAGCATCGTGCGAACCGCCGGCTCCGATCTCATCGGGCCGGCGGTTTGTCGCTTGACGAGACTGGGAGCGCATTAACGCATTGAAGGAGGCCGGATCCTCGCGTCTTCAGCGTCCCCGCTATGCTAGCCTGTCCACGCGCTGCCGGCTGGCTCGCCACCGCGCTCCGCACGCCCATCGCGATGATCGCCGCCACCCTTGCCTTCGCAGCCGGTGGATCAGACAGCACCGGTCCACGGCAGGTCGGTTGCGGCACCATTCCCGCCGGTACTGTGACCGCCACGGTGGACGGTGAGCCCTTCACCGCCTCGCTGCTCGCCCAAGCCACTAGCTAGTACATCACCGAGAACGGCCCCAACGTGGTGCAACGCACCGGCGGCGAATGTCGGTCTGCCGCTGTCGCTAGTCGACAAATCCTGATCACCCTCGATCGGCTCATTCCGATCACGGCGGGAACACACCAGCTCGACTCGGCCGCCCAAGGAATATCCGCTGGCTCCGGCTACACCGGCATCGGGCAGTTGTCGGTCGCACCGAATCAGTGGTACACGAATCTGAGTGACGCAGCTGGTCCGGGTTCCGGATCGGTCACGTCCACGATGATTTCGGCGACGCGCATCGGTGGCACCTTCCAACTGGTCAGCGTCGACAACAGCGCCAACGCGGCGAGCGCGCGCCATCCCCTCTCACGTGCATCGCCTCCGCACAGGGCTTTGTCTCGGGACCGATCTCGTCCGGTCTCGGCTTCGATCGCTTTTTGTCCGACTTTGCATATCCGGGGGTGCGTACGACTAATCGGTCACGCCCGGCGCTACCGCACCGGCGGCTTCTTCTTCTTCTTTCCCGACAGCGCGTCCAGAATTCCCTTCGCCGCCTTGTTGGCGGCGTCGCTGCCGGCCGCCTTCACCGCATCACCGGCTGACGGCGTCACATCAGCGATCTGCACCGCGAACTCGCGTCCGGTGCGGACCTGTCGGCTAGGGGTGATTTCGAGCTGCACCAGAGTGGCGTTCCACGTAAACGACGTGCCGCGCTCGGCTCGCCCAGCATCAAAACGCGTCACATTGAACGTGGCGTTGCGCGATTCGCCGGGACGCAGGGCGAACTGCGGATCGGCCGCTTGGCCGGTCACCACGCCGATACCGCTCGCACTCACGTCGTGCGTGCCGGCGCGCCCGAAATAGTAGCGGTTGCCGAGGTTGTCGATCGCGCCACTCGACGTGCCCTTGTAGCCGATAATGATTGGATCATTCGACATGTTGCGTACACGGACATTCAAGCGCACGCCGTGGTAGCGCCCGTTGCCAATATCGCCGGCGCTCATCTGCACGATGTCCACCCGCACGGGTCCACTGGCGTAGCACCGCGCGACTCCCGCGCACACATCGATCTCGTCGGCCATGGCAACCTGCGTGGCGCCCGACATCGCGGGACCGCTCGGTGTTGGCGTCGGTGCCGCTGGCGCGCCCGCCGTCGCAACCGCCGTCGCGCTCGCGTTGCCATTGGCCATCTGCGCCGTCGCGCCCTTGCCATCGAAGCCGGTGAAGCGCAGTGCGTGTTCACGCCCAAGTCGCCACTGATTGCCGGCAATCGGGTTGATCTCGCGCAACGCGATATCCATGGCGTATGTCGTGCCCAGAATGACATTGCGAGATGCCGGACGGTACAGGAATTCCACGCGAGCGTCGGCGCGCTCGCCCGGTTGCAGTTGGAACTTCGCATCGAAGCTGTTGCTGGTTATCAGTCCGATGCCGCGGACTGATTCGGCGCTGGCCACTTCGTAGCGGTTGCCCTGGTCGTCGGTGACGACGCCGGATCCCGACAGATAGCCGAGTGTCAACGGACGCGGCGTACGGTTCTGAATGCGGATCGTGGCTGTGACCACACGGTTCGCGCCCGATACACTGGTGCGAAAGTCAGACACGACGGCCGTCAAGTTCGTGGTCTCGTAGCAGCTGGCTTGACCGGCGCACCCCGCGCTCTGCGCGCGGAGCGGCCATGCGGTGGCGACAGCGACGATCGCGGCCGCGGTGAAGAGCTGGTATCGCATGGTTCAGTCCTTGTAGGCGAGAGGGAAGGTGTGCAGTCGATCAGCGCGACTGTGTGGCGATCCACGCGGCGTCGGTCAGTTGCAGCGTCACGCGAATGCGAGGGGCGGCATTGAGGCTGCGTGACATCAGGTCCTCGTCTTCGTTCCACGTGGCGGTGAGCGCATTGTGCGGACCGCTTCGCAGGTACGCCGTCGTGCTGTCTGTGACGGGTCCCCACGCCAGCGTATAGCCGGTGCGCTGCACGGCGTTGGCCACCGGACCGTAGCGCTGCACTAACACGTTCCGGAACGTTTCGCCGTCGATGAAGGGGAACAGGCGCTCGATACGGATCGAGCGGACGATGCCGTCACGGTCGAGGAACGCGGTGGCGCACACGGCGCCGGCCTTCACCCGTCCGCGTCCGGGCATTGATGAACAGCCCATCTCGTTCACGACGATCACACTCGCGAATCCGGTATAGCCGTTGTCCTGCGCCGCACGACGCGCCGCTTTGCCGAACAGCCGTGACGCGGCACGTTCGAACAGATCGCCGTCGGTCCCCACGCCAAGTCCGGCAACATCGGTCGTCGCGATATCAAGCGCGGTAGGACGGCTTGCCGTCGGTGTGGATGCGGACAGCGCCGGTGAGAAGAGCTCGCTCTCCTGTCGATCGCGTACGTGCACCTCGACCAACTCGGCACGCACAACGCGCGCGCCAGTCACGGCGCCACTCGGATCACCTTGGCCGGTGACGCGGAACGCGATATCGGTGAGCACGCCGCGTCCCTGCGCGCGCAGCGATTCATCGAATGGTCGCGCCGCATCCTTAGGCATGTTGATGAAGCGCGCCGCGTCGGCGTTGGAGAACACGACCCGATACTCCTCACCGAAGACCTGCAACGGCAGAAACGTCCCGGGCTCGAAGAAGTGCACAGAGAAGCGCTGCTGTTCGTGGTCGTACTCCGACACATTGTCGTTCACGCGCACGCGAAACGTCTCGGTGGTGGGCAGGGCCGCGAGTCGTTGTTCCAGTCGCTGCTGCCACACTCTGGCCGAGTCGGGCCGATCGAACGCCGGGAGTTGTTGCAGTGCCGTGTTGCGAGCGGTCACACCGGCTGCATCGAAGGGCATTCGCGCCACCTTGTGCCACGTCAGCACCACCGCTTCATCGTCGAATTCCGGAGGTGCTTGCCTGAGGCGTACGCCGCTCGCGGCGGGGGAATAGCTGGCCCACTTCGCGGTCTGCCGACCGTCATCGAACTTCGTGTCGGCGGTTGCCGCGCTGGCACCGCGTTGAACGGACAGAGGGACCGTCGCCCCGCTCGGCAGATGCAGCACCAGCGCACTGTCGCTCCGGTCGATCGTGGCCTGCGCGCCGTTGGGCAGGGCCAGTGACCACGTGCCGTTCGACTGCCGCTCCATGCGCCGTCGCGTGGTCCCGGCGTACGCATCGTCGCCGTCGGTGAGCAGCACGTGGGCGCCGTACACCATCGCCTCCAGCGCCGCGGCGGCGGTGGCCCGATTCTCTGGTTGGGAAATCGTCCAGACGGTGCCGTCGTCGGGTAGCGCGCTCGCCACGTCGACAGCGGGGGCACGATCGCCGCCGCAGGCCAGCGCAATCGCACAGGCGAGCCCGACCATAGAGGCCTCATTTGGTCGAACTGGTTGCGACCCCCCCGAACGTGGTGATAGCCTCTTCATACAATTCGTCCGTGTCGGCGCCGTCGAGGCTGAGAGCAGCCAGAGCACGCTGGCGCGTACACGCGTCTCCGCTCCGCATTGCGCAGAATCCGCTCAAACCCCGTCATCCGGCCTGCATGACTCTTTCGGACGTGCACCGCGTACCTGCGAATGATCCGGATTCTCGCGCCGAGCTCGACCATCTCTTCAGCGTGACGTACGAAGAGCTGCGTCGCCTCGCCTCGAGTGTGCGGCGCAGTGATCCCCGCGCGTCGATCACACCCACCGCGCTGGTGAACGAGGCCTGGCTTAAGCTGGCCGGTTCTCCCGAGATAGCGCACACCTCGCCGATGCACTTCAAACGCATCGCCGCGCGCGCCATGCGACAGGTGCTCATCGAAGCCGCTCGGCGTCGTCAGGCCGGCAAACGCGGCGCCGACGAACTGCATGTCACCTTCGATGATGCCGTGAATGCCGTCGCGACCGACGCTGAAGGGCTGCTCGCGCTCGACGACGCCCTCACGCGTCTCGCGGCGCAGGCGCCGCGTCAGGCGCAGTTGGTGGAGAGCCGGTTTTTCGGCGGCCTGAGTGTGCCCGAAACGGCCGCCTTGCTCGATGTGAGCGAATCCACCGTGCTGCGTGAGTGGCGCTTGGCTCGCGCGTGGCTGGCGCGCGAACTGGCGGTCGACGCGTGAGCTGGGAGCGACTGCAAGCCGCCTTCGACGCCATCATCGACGCGCCCGCGCCGCAGCGCGACGCCATGGTGCGCGACGCGTCGAACGGCGATGCCGACTTCGAACGAGAACTCCGCGAACTGCTCGCCGCCGACACCATGGGCTTGCCGTTGCTGGATCGCAGCAACGCCGAGTGGGCATCGGCGCTGCTGAGTGACACCCCGTGGCCCGACGGCGAACTGCCGCAGTTCGGACCGTATCGCCTGCTACATCTGCTTGGGGAAGGCGGCATGGGCGTGGTGTATCTCGGTGAGCGTGTCGATGTGCAGCGCAAGGTGGCCGTCAAGCTGCTGCGTGACGCGTGGTTGTCGCCGGCGCGTCGCGCTCGCTTCACGACCGAGCAGCGGGCACTCGCACAGTTGGATCATCCCAACGTAGCGCGCCTCTACGACGCCGGCACTCTCGCCAACGGCACGCCGTGGTTCGTGATGGAGTACGTCGAGGGCGTGCCGTTGCACCGCTACTGCGAGGCGAACGGGTGCACGGTGTCGCAGCGGCTCCAACTCTTTCGCGCCGTCTGCAGCGCCGTGCAACACGCTCACGACCAGGCCATTATCCATCGCGATCTCAAGCCGTCGAACATTCTGGTCACGGCCGACGGTACGGTGAAGTTGCTCGACTTCGGGATCGCCAAGCAGATCGGTGACGAGCTGCGCGACACCGATCGCACGCACACCGGCCTGCGTATGATGACGCCAGCCTACGCCGCGCCTGAGCAGGTGCGCGGTGAACGCGTGGGTGTGTTTACCGACGTATACGCGCTCGGTGTCGTGTTGTACGAGCTGCTGGCGGAGCGACTGCCGCTCGACCTCTCGTCGCGCACGCCGGGACAGGCCGATGCCATGATTCTCGACACCGATCCGCAGCCGGTGTCCCGCGCCGCATCCGCGCAGCGGGCAACGAGCTCGACCTCGCTGCGGCACAGCGAATGGAACGATCTCGATGTGCTGTGCATGACGGCCATGCACAAGGATCCATCGCGTCGATATCGATCGGTCTATGCGCTGTTGCGCGATGTCGATCACTTCCTGGCCCGCGAGCCGCTCGAGGCGCACCCGGATGCACTCTCGTACCGCGTGAGCCGCTTCGTGCGTCGGCGATGGCGCGAAACAGTAGTCGTAGCGGCCTTGCTGCTGGTGGCCACCGGTGCGGCCGCGACGTACACCGTACGCGTGGGGCGCGCCCGCGATGCGGCCGTGCGCGAAGCCGAGCGTCGCACCCGCTTGCAGGAGTTCATGCTCGCGCTGTTTACCGGCGGCGACGAGGCGGGGCCGGCCGACAGTTTGCGCGTGGTCACGTTGGTGGACCGGGGCGTACAGGAAGCGCGCATGCTCGATGCCGACGCCGCCGGACAAGCCGATCTATATGCGACTCTGGGCCGGGTCTATCAGAAGCTGGGGCGCTTCGACCGCGCCGATACCATGCTGCAGGCGGCGCTCGCCGCACACACCAAGGCTCGGAATGGAGACTCGTTCACCCGCGCGGCGCTGCTGCTTACGCTGGGTGATCTCCGCATCGATCAGGCGCTGCTGCGCAGCGCTGATACCGCCCTCACGCAGGCATCCGCCCTGGTCGCGCCGCGTGTGGCGTCACGCGCCGCGGCACGCGATGACAACGCCGCGCTGCTCCACGCGCGCATTTTAGGCACGATCGGCCGACGGCAGGAAGAGCAGGGACTCTACGACTCGGCCACGGTCACACTGCAGCAGGCGGTCGCACAGTATCCCGCCAGCAACCGTGATCCGTCAGAACGGGCGTCGCTTCTGGGCGAGCTGGCGAACGTGCACTTCTATGCGGGCCGCTACGCCGAGAGCGATTCACTCAATCGCCTCGTGCTCGCGACGCAGCTCGCTCGATCGGGCGAACGGCATCCCGCGGTGGCGGAGGTGTACATCAATCTCGGCGCCACCGAATTCGAGCGCGGGCGGTTCACCGAGGCTGAGCGCTGGTACCGCAAGGCCATCGACATCGATTCCGCATTTTACGGTGCGGCGCACTTTCGCACGGCGGCGCATCTGTCGATGCTGGGTCGCTCGCTCGTGTCGCAGGAACGATACGACGAAGCCACCCACGTGTTGCAGCGGGCGTTGGCCATTCAGGCGGCAACGTTCGGTAGCGCCCATCCGCGAGTGGCCAGTGTGCTCAATGACCTCGGCAACGTGGCGCTGAAGCACCGGGCCTTCGACAGCGCCGACGCCTACTTCACGCGTATGGCGCAGGTGTACGGCGCCGCGAACGGCGACGCGCATTTCACGGTGGCCGTCGCCCTGTCCAACCGCGCCACCGTGTTCAACGAGCAGCGGCAATACGCCCGTGCGGAAGCGATCTATCGCGACGTCGTTCGTCGCTTCACGACCGCGCAGGGACCAGCGCATATGAACACCGGTATCGCCCGCATCAAGCTTGGGCGGTCGCTGGTTCGCCAGCAGCGCTGGGCCGCCGGTGCGGCGGAGTCGGAGGCCGGCTACGCGATTGTGGCCCGGCAGGCCGAACCCGGCGTGAGTTTTCTGCAGGCGGCGCGCAAGGACATCGCCGAAGCTTTGTCGGCGCTCGGTCGTCCCGCGCAAGCGGCGAAATGGATGAAGGAGTGGGAGGCCAACGCGCCACCAAAGCCGTGAGCAAGGAGTTGCCGAGGACCTCGAATTCGTCAGCGCTTCGCCTCTCACGGATGGCGCCGCCCTGTGGGGGTGCCCACACCGTGCGCAGGTCGCTCACATAGCTCAGTCGGCAGCGCACATCCTTGGTAAGGCCGGATGCTAGCTTGCGCGAGCTGTGCCCCAACGACCGGAACCGTCAATCCGACCGACTTTCTGCTGCGTTGGGTCCCGCTACCGGGCGGGATGTGAAATCCAACGGCGCACGCTTTACGTTGACAACGTAAAGGAGTGAACTACGTTCGCTGTATGGCGACCCGAACTGACTGGATTCAACGCGTCTGCTACATTGCTCTTGCGGCCGGCACGTATGTCGCTTGCAATCGATTACCGGAACTGCCCCGTAATGGGAGTGGGGTCTCTTCTGTGACGCAGGGCACATCGAAGGTTGGTACATCGAGCGATTCGGTGAGTTCGTCGGCGCCGCTGCAACTCGAAGTCGTCGGTGACGCGATCACCGCTGCGGCCGGCGCGTCGTTCACGGTGCTGGTTCGGCTTCGGAATGTCGGGCGGACGCCGGTGGAGTTGATGTTCACCAGTTCGTGTTCGTTTGGCATCGTCATCGCGACGAGCGACGGTCGGGAGCTGTCTCGTCCGGAGGCGCTTTGTCTCAGTGTCATTCGAGAACCAACGCTCGCGTCGGGCGAAGTGCTCGACGGATCGGTCGAGTATACGCTTGGTGAGCCAGGGGTCGTTTCGCTCGCGCGCGGCGCGTACCGAATCACACCGCGACTGCTGTCGATCAGCGACGTCGCGGTGACCGCGCGATCGGCTCGTCTCGACGTACGTTAGCAGTCAACCGCCACTCGTTCGACAGGAGGTCGTCGCAGATGCCATTCCATCGGTGGGTGTCGGTCGTGCTGGTCGCAGCCAGTGTGGCCTGCAGCGGTGAGGAGGTCACGAACAGCGGCGGGGCGGCTGACGCGCTCGTGGTGCAATCGCTAGCGCGCCCGGCATCCGTGACGGTTGCGTCGCCGTTCGATGTCGAGCTCACGGCGACGAACGTGACAGCCGCCCCCATCACGTTCACGCTGTCGAGTGGCTGCGCGTTCGCCTACGAGATTCGCGCGTCGGATGGGCGCGTCGTCGCGGCGCCCACTTACGCTTGTACGGCTGTTCTTCGATCCGTGACGCTTTCGCCAGGTCAAGTGCTGCGCGAGACATATCAATACCCCGCGGGCGAGGTGGGCTTTCCGCGGCTGCCGATCGGAACGTATCGGGTCGTGCCGACGGTCAACGCGGGGCCGATCCGCGGGCTCGTCACTCGCGCGGCGGATCTGACAATCCGCTAGCCTAGCGCGGGCAATGATCTGGGTTGTTGCACTGTCGCATCATCTGGTATGGCGGCCGTGCCTCAGATTGTTGGGGCAGGCAGTATTGAATTTTTTTAATGTATATGTGGGACATGGTGTTAACGGCTGAACCCGCCACTGGTCCCTAACTTGCTCGCCTCGGTCTCGCCGACGTCAGCTTTGGCGTTGCCCCCCCACCCTCCCTCCCCTCCGGAGTTTCAATGCTCTCATGTGTCGGCGCAGCCGCGCGCCGTGCTTTCGTTCTCTTTCCGTTCATCGGGACGGTTGCCGCCGCGCAAGCCACCCTCGGGGGCGTCGCGCTCCGGGGCACAGGCGTCGGTTTCAACATCGTGGACAACGCCTCGCGTTCGTCCTCGATCAACATTTCCGGATTTTCGGATGTCATCGGGCCGACCGTCAACAATCAGTCGGTCGTCATCCGCTTGAACAACCTGACTCACACGTGGGTCGGCGACCTACGGATGCGCGTGGACTTTCTGTCGGCCGCGCTGGGCACCACGACGAGTTTCGTCATGATGAATCGCCCCGGGCTCCAGACAGTCGCCGGTGGTTTCAGCGACAACTTCGTCGGCAACTACAGCTTCGGTGAGTACGACGACGCCAGCGGCCTCTTCACGACCGATCTCATCGACTTTATGGCGTTCGGCCCCAGCGCCAACGTTCCCAGCGGTAATTATTTCGCCTTCGACGGACAGGACTACAACAGCCCAGGTGAGAAGTTCAATGGACTAAATCCCAACGGAACGTGGTCGTTGCACATTGAGGACTTTGTCACTGCTGATGCGGGATCCGTCGTCAGCTGGGATCTCGCTTTCAATGTCAACGTGCCGAACACCACCGTGCCGGAGCCGTCGACCGTCGCCCTCATGGCTGTGGGTCTCATCGCGCTTGGCGGTGCAGCGGCACGTCGCCGTCGCACCGTCTGACGGTCCGTTTTCGCGACCTGATTTCCCCTCCCCCTTCTCAGCGAGAACGACATGTCCAAGATGTTTGCCCGGCGTAGCGCCGTGGCGCTCAGCACGCTGCTCGTCATCGGTTGCTCGTCCGACAATCCGGCCGTCGAGTCGATCGCCGGCGCCGATCTGCAGGCGCCGCGTCTCAGTTCCAGCCAACTCGAAGATCCGAATGGCGTGATTGTCACGGTCACTGCCATGGGAGCCGACGGCAGTGTGCCGCTCAACATTCTCGAAGAGCTTCAGCGACAGGGTGCGCAGGTGTCGTACGTCGACCCGTACAGCAAGGTCGCCGTGGTCCAGGGACTCCGCGACGAAATCGCGATTCGGGGCTTGGAGTCGGTGAAGGAAGTGTTGCCGAACCTCGGGTTCACGCTGCATACCGACCAGAGCGGCGCGAGCTTCTACGCGACGCAGCAGCAGAACCTGCCGCTCATCCGCGCGACCAATGCGTGGGCGACGTCGTTCAGCGGCGCTGGAACGAACGTCTGCATCATCGACTCCGGTGTCGATGACACGCATCCTGACCTGGTGGGCCGAGTCTCGAAGGCCATCTCGTTTCTCGACGTCGGCGACGGCGCAGCCAATGCAGACGGCAACGGTCACGGCACGCATGTTGGCAGCACCGTGTCCAGCAATGGACTCGGCATCGCGTCCGTCGCATCGGACGCCACGTTGATGAATGCCCGCGTGTTCAACGCGGCGGGCGGCGGCGCGACCACGGCCCGCATCTTGTCGGCGATCCGTTGGTGTGGCCGCGAAGGTGCCCACGTCATCAACATGAGCCTGGGCTTCGGCAACGGGCTCTCGCTCACCGATCCCACGGTTGCGCTGTTCAAGGCGGCCATCGATGAAGTACGTCTCGGAACGGACGTGGTGAATTCGGGTCCGGGTGGCGTCGTGGTCGTGGCATCGGCCGGCAACAGCAACCTCCGCTTCCCGTCGCAGTATGCCATGCCGGTGCCGGGTGGCATCGACGGTGTCATCATGGTCGGCGCCACTGCTCGTGGCAGCAACACTCGCGCGATCTACTCCAACCGCGGTCGTTCCGTCGACTTGTGGGCACCGGGAAGCAACATCCTCGCCGTGTGCTCGACCTTCACGACCAACTGCCTGGGCGGTACGATCCGTCAGCGGACGGGCGTTGTGGGTAATCCTGGTCGCTACATGGAAATTAGCGGCACCAGCATGGCGGCTCCGCACGTTGCGGCCGTTGCGGCAATTGCCTACGGCCGTCTCGGCACGACCCGCACTTCGACGCAAGGCGCCCGTATCGAAGCGTGCATGCTGACCAAGGCCCGCGTCACCGGCCAAGTGCAGATTTTGCCCGATCCGGCTGGCTCACGTGTCGACGCATTGCTCGCTGCGACCTCGCCGGACTGCTGATTCGCGGTACGTCGGTCATCGGTACGGCACGGGGCTTCGGCGATTTAGCCGAGGCCCCGTGTTTTTTGTTCGTGGCGGGTATTCGAGGATCACAGAGATATCGTCCGTATTGTGGCCGCCGGCGATCAGGCGCGCCACCCCCGCCGTGTTCTCGCGCGACCAAACAGTCCGGGTATGCGGGCATCCGCACGCTACTTCGGCGTGAGTGACCCGCTGACCTCGACGGCCGCTCCGTTCATGTCGAGGTCATGGCGCGTGCGGGCGACGGTCATGTTCACGGACATGCGCGTCGGTGCCGTGTTGACCTTCAGTTTTCCGCGAACATCGTCGGCTGACACTTGTGCCGTGTCGCCAACCGCAGGGTGACGCGATGCGCCCTGCGCCAGCGCCGATCGCGCGCCAGGCAGCCAGGCGTTCACTTTCTCGCCGAACGTTGAGCCCTGAGTCTATTAGCGTGCGGTCACGTCGACCCGCTAGCGTCCCGGTGCGTAGTCGACCTGATGACGTGCCTCGGCCGAGAGGTGCGTAAACATCGGCAAGATAGAGACGTAGTCGAACGTTCTCCTTCTAGACCGGACCGTCTATGCCTCGATTCCCTGCGCTCCGAACGGCAAGTGCCGCCGCGTAGCTCTGAGCTGGCTCTGGGCGAAGCTGAATGCGGACGTAACTGTAAACGATGTGATACTGAAGGCACGTCGAAACGTGCTCACCCGCATCGAGGATAATCTCGTCGCGTGCGCCGTACCTCGGTTGGATGCTCTCGATGCTCTGCACGACGGGCGACTTTCGATTCAGGAAGACCATTCGGCGCTATCCAAGGACAACGATGTAAGCGCGCTGGCCGCTCAATCGACCGAAGCGCAGAGCGCTCAGCGGCGCGCAATCGCGGTCGTGCCCCAGATTGTCGAGTGGCCGGCGATGCCGCTGGAGAAGGACGAGCGGCCGACCTCTGCTCCGATGGCCAATCAACGGGCTCGTCTGCGAACAATGGCGACGGAGCTTCCCCAAGGCGGATCGGTGGACAACGGCGGGCATCCAGTTGGTCATCTGTCCGAACACTGCGGTGTCCGATAGCGATCACTCGATGTCGATTGGCAACGGAGTCGAGCGGCGCATAGCAGCCGCCCGGAGCTTGAGATGCACTCTGATTTTCGGCCGTACGACGTCCGCCACAGTTTCGCGGCGCGGTATGTTGCTGCCGGAGCGGTGCTGCCGGAGCGGTGCTGCAGGTCGAGGCAAAGCAGTTGGGGCACTGCAGCGAGTCCATGGTCATCAAGCTCTATGGCCGCTTCCGCGTGAACACCGCAGCGCTGGCCAATGTGGAGTCCGTCGCCACCAGCGGCGGCGCGATCCGCCGGCCGAGCGCCGCAGCGCGCCAAGCGGCACAGCCGGGCGAGGACGGACGAGCGGCCGCGGATACCTCGGTGCCGCGCGACATGTCGGCCGCCACGCCGCGAACTGTCGAGACCACCGGGGCCAGCCTTGATCCGTCCGCATCAGGGTAGTACCTTCACCATCTACGGGTAGGGGCGGCACTCGACCAATGGTCGTCCGACCGCCGTGGAGATGTATTTAAGTCGTTGCCGCTCACATAGCTCAGTCGGCAGAGCACATCCTTGGTAAGGATGCTTTTCTCGAACTCGCCCAGCGCTCGACGCTCGGGCGAGTTTTTTGTAAGTAGCTGTGAATCAACTGGTTAGCAGGTAAATGCAACGCCGGCGGCTCTCTCGCAACATCCAGTGAGCGGCACGGAAGGCACCCGAAACGTCCGCAAGCGACACGTCGCATTTCCAAGGCATTTCCAAGCGGCGGCTGTGAGTAGCGCCCGCTTCGGACGGATCAGCCTGCTTTGGGAGCGGTGAAGCACCGGCGCGGGCTCCAGCATGATGAAGCGCCGCGAATCATCACCGACGCCGGAACGGCCAACCCCTCGCAATGCCAGACATCAGTTCGGAATTCGTCGGGCTCTTGCGATTAACTTAGGCTAACCTAAAATATATCTATTGGTCGTCGAAAACCGGCCGCTGACGTTCCTGCATGTCCACGTCGAGGTACCACGTGCGCCCACCTGTTCGCCTGTTCAAAGCCCTCGTCGTCCTTGTGTTCGCCACCACCGTGACCAGTTGCGGCGAACCACTGCTTCCTCCGCTTCCAGAGGGCGATGAGGCGCTTGAAGGCCCCATCGATGGCTTGTCGCCCCAGCAACGCGCTGCGTTCGTCCGTGGTGATCTCGAGTTCGCGCGGCGGTTTGCCCTGGCGGACGGGCTTGGCCCGCTGTTCATCGCGCAGTCGTGCGAGGCCTGCCACGTCGGCGACGGCAAAGGACATCCTCTGTTCGACATCACCCGTTTCGGCCGCACCGTAGATGGCGCATTCGATCCCATGCTCGCGCATGGTGGGCCGCAGCTTCAGAACCGCGCCATACTGAATTACCTGGCCGAGGTGCTACCGGCGGGCGTGACGGCCGTGGCCAGATTCAACCCGCCTGCCGTCAGTGGTCTCGGGCTCCTGGAGTCCGTCGACGATGCCACGATTCTCGCCATCGCCGATCCGAACGACGCGAACGGCGACGGCATCTCCGGCCGCGTCAGCTTCGTCGATTCATCGGATTTCATTGCCGACATCGTGTCGGTGGAAACGCTAGTGCGCACAGGTACTGCGACCCGTCATCTCTCCCTGAACGGCCAGTATATCGGCCGGTTTGGCAAGAAGGCACGCACGATCAATCTGCTGCACCAAACGGCATTCGCGTACTCGGAGGACATGGGGCTCACGACTGACCTGGTTCCCAAGGACGTGTTTAATCGGCAGGTCGGCGCGTTCGCCGGCGACAACGTGGCTGACCCCGAAGTGACGTCAGGCGTGCTGAATAGCGTCGTCTTCTATTTGCGCACGCTTCGGCCGCCGCCGCGTCGGCGCGCCGACAATCCCGACGTTGGGGCGGGAGGGCAACTGTTCGCTGGAGTCGGATGCGTCGGCTGCCACGTGGCCACACTCCGAACGGGCCAATCCGATATCGCCGCGTTGAGCCGGGTTGAGTTTCACCCGTACACCGACTTGCTCCTCCACGACATGGGCCCGGAGCTGGACGATGGCTACACCGAGGGAGACGCCCTGCCGGCGGAATGGCGGACCGCACCGCTCTGGGGCATCGGACTCGCTGAGCGCGCGCAGGGCGGCACCTCTTTTCTGCTGCATGACGGCCGAGCGAAAACCCTTCGTGATGCAATCCGGCTTCATGGCGGCGAGGGGTCAAAAAGTCGCGCGGCATTCGACCGATTGTCTCCCGCTGATCAGGAACGTGTACTCGCGTACCTGAGGTCACTATGAGCGACAATGCACGCAACAACCTGAACCGGCGACAGTTTCTCCAACAGGTGGAGCAGCTGTCTGATGGCGTCATTGCCGTCGCGCTGTGCGGCGCCCTCCCGGTCATGCTCAGCGCGTGTGGCGCGGCGCGCGCGGCCCGCACGCGCTACGTGCCGACCACACGCGTTGGAGATCGTCTCACGGTACCGCGGTCGGAGCTGTCTGGCGGTAGCGGCGTACTCGTTGAGATTCCCGGAACGGAACTGCCTCTGTATCTGCGAAGTGATGCGGTGACCGGCGGCTCGGAACACTTCTCGGCCGTCTCGACTCGCTGCATGCACAGGGGATGTCAGGTCGAGCCGACCGCCGACCGGTTGTCCTGCCCCTGCCACGGCAGCGAATACACGTTCGCGGGTGCTGTCCTGCAGGGCCCCACGGAGCTGCCGCTCGTGAGATATCAAGTCAGTGTGGATGCCGTGAACATCTACATCCACCTTCCGACCGCCGAGCGAGACTGATGCGCGCGAACCTCGTGATCTCACTGTTCGCCGCCACACTCGGTTTCGCCGCGCGTGGGCAGGCGCAGGCGGATTCGGTTCGCGCGGACTCCACACGCGCTCAGCCGCCAGCCCCTCCGCGTCAAGCGCCGCCGGACACGGCGCTGGTGCAAGGAGGCGTGTACAACCGACCGTTCATCACGTCGGTCGGTCGCACCAGCATCGGTGGCTACGCCGAGGCGAACACGAACTACTTCGTCGAGGATGGCGTCGGGGACGGGTTCTCGATGGAGCTCCGTCGATTCAACATCTTTCTGTTTGCGCCAGTGGGTCGACGCCTGCGGTTCCTCTCGGAGCTGGAGTTCGAGCATGGAACGCAGGAGATCGCCATCGAGACCGCGCAACTCGATTTTCAGATCGACCCTGCGTTGGTTCTGCGCGCCGGCGTCCTGCTGCCGCCGATTGGCGCGTTCAATCTCAACCACGACAGTCCGCGATGGGAATTCATCGACCGGCCACTCGTGTCCACGGAGATCATTCCGTCGACGTTGTCGGAAGTCGGCTTCGGCGCGAACGGCCGTGTTCTGGTGGCTGGGCGCGCGCGCGGCATGACGCTCACCTACGACGCGTATCTGACGAACGGGCTTGGCGACGGCGTGATCCTGAATGACGCCGGCCGAACACTGCTGTCAGCCGGCAAGCGCGACCTACAGTTTGCCGGGGACAACAACGGCTCTCCCGCACTCTCCGGACGTGTCGCACTGCAACAGCGGCGGCTTGGCGAGATCGGCGTATCCCACTATGGCGCGGTGTACAACACATTCAAATCCGAAGGTGAGACGCTCGATGCGCAGCGCCGGCTCTCGATCACCGCCGTCGACTTCAACACCGTGCTGCGGGCGATCAGCATCCGTGGTGAGTTTGCGGTCACGCGAGTCGACGTACCAGCCGATCTGGCGGAGCTGTTTGGTGCGCGGCAGTGGGGCGGGCACGTCGACGTGGTCGTCCCGGTGTGGCGGACGCGCGTGCTGGGCCTGCAGAATGCGACGCTCAGTGCCGCGCTACGACTGGAGCATGTCGACTACAACGTCGGCACGTTCAGCTCCACGGGACAACGGATCTTCGACGAGGTGACCGCCATCGTGCCGGGACTCAGCTTTCGCCCAACCGCGGGTACGGTCTTCAAGGCGAATTACCGCCGACACTGGACGCGTGATTTGCTGGGCAACCCAACGACGCGAATGGGCGGCTACCAAGTAGGATTCGCCACGTATTTCTGACATCTTGGGGAAGCGCGATGCCTCGTCCGGTGCCGGTGGTGAACGAGCTCTCCGCCGCAGCGGAAGACTGTCTCAAAGCGATCCACAAATTCGCGGGTCATGATGGCGCGGCCGCGATTCACGAACTGGCGCCGCATCTTGGCCTGGCGCGAGCAAGCGTGAGCGGGATGCTTGGACGATTGGCGGAAGCGGGACTGGCAGTCCGCCAATCAGACCACCGCGTGCAGTTGACAGCGGAGGGTCAACGGGTAGCTCTCCGCACGCTCCGCCGACACAACATTCTCTCCTGCTATCTCAGCGCGGTACTCAATTTTTCTCGTGAGGATGCAGATGACGAGGCAGAGCGACTGGAACACGCAGCTTCGGACGATGTGATCGACCGCATGGCGGCGTCACTGAGATCTGCACATCGTGATCCGTCTGGTACTTCAGTACCGGCGCCGACCGTAGCGCTCGCACAACCCCAAGGTTCGACGCTCGCGCCTGAACGCTGATGGTGGCCGAGACCAGCGCCGCGTCTTCTTCGTCTGTCGATGGCGCGCCCACCAAATGGCATCAGTTCGCGCAGTGCAAGCCCGCGCGCAATCGCTCCCGGAACTCCCATCTCACTGCAATGCGAATTCCCCCGATCCTCATGCTTTTCGGCGCCATGGCGTTGAGCGCCGCGTCTGCCGTTGCCGATCCCTTCGCTCGTCCATCGGGCGCGCTCCGACTGCTCGGCGGTCTCTTTGCCGCTGGCGGCCTGGCCGTGGCCGCCTCGGGCGTCGCAGCGTTCCGCCGGCAGCGCACGACCGTCGATCCGCGCTACCCGGAGCGCGCCACGACACTCGTCGCCGAGGGGGTCTACCGTTGGACTCGCAATCCGATGTACGTGGGTTTCGTGACCATTGCGGCCGGCGCGGCGGTGGCCTTGGGTTCGCCTCTCGCGCTGCTCGGGCCAGGAGTGCTGACCGTATACCTGGATCGCGTGCAGATCCCGGCGGAGGAGATGGCCCTGCGGGCGCGATTTGGTGCCCCGTTTGAGTCCTACGTTCGGACGGTGAACCGTTGGGCGGGTCGCCGCAGGCCCACTCGCATCGACGTCGTCTGAGGTTTCGGTGTAGCTCGACGCGGCTGTCGCAACTGACACGTTGTCGAGGTGCCGCGCGATGATTCAGCGGTGGCGCCATCCTCTATGCTGGGCGCGGCCAGTACATGATCACACCAACGCCCATGAGACAGATCGCGGCGCCCGCCACGGTGGCCGCATCTGGTTTGATCCCGTCGACTCGCCATCCCCACAGCACGGACATCACGACGAACACGCCGCCATAGGCCGCGTAGACCCGCCCAAAGTCGAAGCCCGCTGGTTGCAACGTCGGCAACACGCCGTACAGGAAGAGCAGCAGTCCGCCAAGGGCGCCGAGCCACACACTGCGGTCGTTCCGAAGCCAGAGCCAGACCAGGTAGCCACCACCAATCTCCATCAGGCCGGCTACAAGAAACAGTACGAGCGATTGAAGAATGCGCATGGCCGGAGTCTAAGGCTGAACAGAATCGAGCGCGCGATCCGCTGCTCGGCTCAACGTCCCAAGGTCAGTTCCCTTCGCGCATCCCGTACAATGCTCCACGCGGATTGCAGGAACAGCGCGGCGATAACGAATGCAACCACCAAGTCCGGCCACGGCGACGCAGTCCACGCGACGAGCGCCGCGGCGACAAGGACCGCCAAATTGCCGAGGGCGTCGTTGCGCGAGAATAGCCAGATGGCTCGTGCGTTGGCGTCGCCGGTGCGGTGCGGGATGAGCACGAGTGCCGCCGCGACGTTCACAGCGAGCGCCACGGCGCCGAGGATGCCCATCATCTCGGCCTCGGGTTGCTGCTGCACCAGCACGCGATGGATGGTGCTGCCAACGATGCCGACGCCGAGGACGCCAAGGAACAGCCCCTTCGCAAGCGCGACACGGGCTCGGCGATGTAGTGGCCACGCGAGTGCCAGTAGGCCGACGAAGCTGATCACGCCATCGCCAAGAAAGTCCAGCGCGTCGGCCTTCAGTGCCTGAGAGTCCGAGAGGAAGCCGCCGACCGCTTCGACGATTCCGTACCCGACGTTCAGCACCACGACGATCCAAAGAGCGCGCCGGTATGTGCGGTTGATCTGTGGCGGAGTAGTCGCTGGTCGCAACGTAAATCCCGCCGCCGCCGCCGCTCGCTCTGCATGCTGCAAGACCTCGGGACCCGACGTGGTCACCGTGAGCAGTCCTGTGGCGACCGACACCGTCACGGTCTCTATCCCGGGCACGGCGCGCACCGCCTTTGCCAACTTCGCCGCGTCGTCCGCGCAATCCATCCCGACCACACGGTACTTCTCACTCGACGGAACAGCCTCGTTCATCGCGACGCGGCTGTAGTGGCGGGAACGCGAGGTGATTCGCCCACGTGGATCAGCCCTTCGGAAATCAGCCGTCCTACGTGTTCATCATCGAGGCTGTAGTACGCGATCTTACCAGCCTTCCGGTAGCGCACGAGCCTCAGTTGGCGAAGCGTCCGGAGTGAGTGCGAGACAGCGGATTCCGAGACACCGGTGAGCGTCGCCAAGTCGCACACACATAGCTCCACTGCGGCCAGCGCGGTCAGAATTCGCAGACGCGTGGGGTCGCCAAGGGCCCGAAACATCTCAGCAAGCGTGGCGAGCGTGGCGCGCGCCGGCGCGAGGCGGAGGGCCCGTTCCACCTTTTCCAAGTCGACACAGGCGACCTCGCAGAGATCCGGTGCGCCGGAGATCGGCTCTGCGCCGGCAACCTCGTCTGCAGGTATGCTCTGCTCCGGCGTCGACGCGGTTGCGGTGGCCGTCGATGGGCGTCGGGTGGAGGAGCGGGATTGCGCGCCGGTCATGGAAGTCGTAAGTTCGTTGAACATCTGAACAGGTCTTCAGGTATCTGAAGGATATCGCCGACCTGGTCTGCGGGCAATCGCGGAGTTATCCGCTTCGCGCGATTGCGATTGGAAGTCCGCCACCTTCGCTGCGCATGCTTCGTACTCTACGCCGCACGTCACTGGCTCCAACGCTGCGCCGCCTCATCGCGGTGCTGTTCGGGCTGTGCCTGAGTGCCGCGTTCGCGGAGCCAATGATCGCTGACCAGTGCGACGAAGTGACGACGCAGTTGACGACCGTCGTGAGCGCGGGGAGCGGTGTCATGCAGAAGGTCGCTTTAGACGCCAACTCCGAATCCCCACGTGATGGGACAACGGTTCCGGATGGGCATACGCTGCACCTGTGTCACTGCGCTCACGCCCACGCGAGCACGCTGACGACTCGACACACCATGTCCGACCGGGTGCGGGCCGTGGTGGTGCTGATGGCAAGTCGGTCAGACCGCCGTCCCCAGAGCGTGACTGGTGAGCCGCAGCTGCGCCCTCCTCGAGTGCTGGCCGCCTAACCGCGTCAGCCTCTTCGCGCTCCTGTAGCGCCCTCGTAGCGAGCTGCTGACGCGCCTTCGCGTCCTTACCACACCCGTGCGAGTCGCACGTGGCCTGTGGTCTCGCTTCCTCGGGGAACCCATGACATCTGTACCACCAAGCGGCCACGCGTGGGTCGTTGCGAACGCCCTTTGCGCACCACGGTTTGTGCTGCGACGGCTCGCGCCACTGTTCGCGATTTCTGCGCTCTTTTCGCCCGATCCAATATCTGCTCAGCCGGCCACGGACTCGGTTCGCGTCGGTCTTGCACTGGACAGTGCCCGCGTGCGCGGCGCGCTCGAACGCCTGCGCACCTCGGCGGTCGCCAACAGTCCCGCCTTGCGTGCCGCGCGGGCCAATGTGGAGTTGGCAACGGCACGTGCGGCCGCCGCAGGCGCCATTGCCCCCGCCTTCTTTTCCGCTGGCCTCTCGGAAGCGCCGGCGAGCAATCTCGACCAGGGGAATCTCCGATTCGAGGTTGGCCGCGATCTCATGACCGGACGGCGTCGCCAAGCGGAGCAAAGACTCGCCGATATTGACGTGCAGGAGGCGAACGTCGAGGTATCGCTCGCCGAGCGCCGCGTAGACGGGCTGATTCTGCGAGACGTGCTGGGGGCGGCTGGCGCGCGTCGTATTGCCCTGCGACTCGCCGCAGAGGACGCGTTGCTCGCCGGTGCCGAAGAAGGCGTGCGCGGCCGCTTCGGTGTCGGACAGGCGAGGTATGTCGACGTACTGCGTGTTCGGACCGAACGGCTTCGAGTTCAGGCGGACCGAAGTGCCACTATCGCCGAAGCCCGCGCCTCGCGCGCCAATCTGGCCGCCGTGCTGGTAGGAAGTGAAGCGATAACCACCTTGGACGCTGCCATCGATACCATCGCCGGCGACGGACTGGATCAGGCATGGCGTTCGGTGCTGCCGGCACTGCCGTCGTTGGATTCACTGATTGCGCAGTCTGACGTGGCAAGGATGGCCGAGGTTGGCGCAGCCCGTACTGCCGCCGCCCGTGCGTTGCTACTCGCTGCGCAGCGTCCGCAGCTCAGCGCGTATGCCGGTATTCAGCGAATCGGTCAAGCGAACAATGGGCCGACACTGGGCCCCTCCTTCGGCGTCACTGTGTCGATGCCGTTCACTGCCGCGCGTAGCAACCGGCTGGCATTGGCGGCGGCGACACAGTCCAGCGCGACCGCCAGAATTGCACGAGATGCCAGTCTGAGCGAAACCCGTGGCCGTCTGGATGCGGCGCGCGAGCGATACCTCGCGGCTCGGGAGCGGCTCGAGACGTTCGACGCCGCTTTGCTCAGAGGTGCGCGGGATGAGCGCGAGAGTGCACTCGCGGCTTACCGCACCGGCAGTCTTTCGCTCATCGAACTGTTGGACTTCGAGCGTGCGTTATCGCGCGCTGAGATCGAGCGCAACCGTGCACTCATCGACGCTGCCGACGCGTGGGCGGACCTTCTTGGCGCTGACGAGCGCAGCGACCAGCGCCGCGAACAACGTCTCGACGGTGATTCCACTTCTCCGATCAACGGACGCTGACCTATGACAATTCTGATGCCACAGTCGCACAAGCGCCGCGCGCCGCGCCCGAGCGCCAACTCGCACCGTCCGCAGCAGGCCCTCACTCTTCTCCTTTTGCTCGCGCTGATGGGCAGCGCGGCGTGTAACGACGAGGCTCCCGCGTCCGCCGCACGCGCAACGTCCGCGCAAGCGGAGCCAAGCGCGCGCGAGCCATTGGCTGACGAAGCCGGCGAGGCGCACGGCGACGAGCATGGGCCGTCCGACAGGGTGACGCTGACTGAGGCTGCGTTCCGTACGGCGCAGATCGAGGTGCTCCCGGTACTTTCCGCCGCTGCGGTTGACGCGGCGAATGGACTCGAAGTGCCGGGGCAGGTGGAGCTCGATCCGCGCCGGGTAGCACTCGTTTCCTCGCGTATCGCTGGACGCCTTGAGCGTCTGTCCGTTGTCGAAGGGGACCGCGTGAGCGCCGGCCAATCCGTTGGCGCGCTGTTCAGCCCGGAGTATCTCACCGCGCAGCTCGATCTGACGCAGGCGACTCGCCGCGTGGAGGTGCTTTCCGGAACCACCGACGAGACCGGCGCGCGCGCACTTGCCGACGCCGCTCGGCGTCGCCTGCGCCTCATTGGAGCGAGCGAGGCGGAAATTGCTCGCGCGGCCGCCGGCGGCGAGCCGGCGAGCACGATGTCGCTTCGATCCTCAATCGGCGGCAGCGTGGTCGAGGCGCATGTCTTGCCCGGAGCCGCTGTCGAGGCGGGTGCCCCAGTATTCACCGTCGCGGATCTCTCGGTGATTGATGTCGTGGCCGAAGTCCCCGAGCGCAATCTTCCGCAAGTGCGGACGGGACAACGCGCCACGATCAGCATCGCCGCGTTTCCGGACTTGCGATTTGAGGGCCACGTGGAGCGACTTCGCGACGCACTCAACGCAGAGACGCGCACGTTGCAAGCGGTTATCCATGTACCGAACGGCAGCCGCCGTTTGCGGCCCGGTATGTTCGCGACCGTACGACTTGATGTGCCCGTTACACCCACCTCGCGCGGAGATGGTGCCCGTACGCTTACGATCCCGGAGAGTGCCATCGTCACGGATGGTGAGCGCCGCTTCGTCTTCGTCGAAACAGGGCTCCGGTCGTACGAGCGTCGTGAGGTCCGCACGATGCCGCTGGCTCCGCCCGGCTCGAGTACGCAGCGCACGGCGACGGTGATCGTACAGGACGGCCTTCGCGCCGGCGAGCGCGTCGTCGTCCGCGGCGCCTTCACGCTCAAGAGTGAACTCGCGAAGGCGTCGTTGAGTGATGAGCACTGAGATGAGAAAGCATTCCGAATCTCCGGGCAACGAGTCCGATTCACCGGACGGCGTCGTCGAGCGGATCGTGGCGTGGTCAGTCCAGCAGCGCCTCACCGTGCTGGTGATGGTACTGGCAGTTGCCGCGGCCGGTGTCTGGGCATTGCGGACGCTCCGCGTCGACGCGTTTCCCGATCTCACCGATGCGCAAGTGCAGGTCCTCATCGAGGCTCCTGGTTTATCGCCGGTCGAGGTTGAGCGATTGACGACGTTTCCCATCGAGGTGGCGATGAACGGCCTGCCCGACGTGACGCTCGTCCGCTCGGTCAGCAAGTACGGGTTTGCTGCTGTCACGGTGGTCTTCGAGGACGGCGTCGACATCCAGCGCGCTCGCACCCTGGTGAGCGAGCGGCTGCAAAGCGTGCGCGAAGCACTACCCACCGGTGCGGACGCCACGCTTGGCCCACTGTCGGCGGCCAACAGCGAGATCTACATGTACACCGTTGAGCATGCGGACGCCGGAAAGGCAGGTGATACACTCGATATGCGCGCGTTACGGACGCTTCAGGATCGAGTGGTTCGTCCACAGCTTCGTACCGTTTCCGGCGTGACGGAGGTCAACAGCTTCGGCGGTGAGGTGCGGCAAGCACAGGTCGTCGTGCGACCGGAGCGATTGGTCAGTTTCGGACTGACGTTGCACGATGTCGTCGAGGCCGTGGAATCCAACAATGCCGTGGCGGCCGGTGGCTACCTCGAGCACCGCGACGAGCAGTACATCCTGCGGGGACTCGGTGCCGCCGCCACCCTCGACGATCTGCGGAATACCGTTATCCGCGCCAGCAGCGCCGGTGTACCGGTGTTGATCGGTGACGTAGCCGACGTGCGGTACGGTGCCGAGCTCCGTCAGGGAGCGGTGTCACACGATGGACGCGGCGAAGTTGTCAGTGGCATTGTCATGATGCTTCGCGGCGAGAATGGACGAGAGGTCGTGGAGCGCGTTCGTGCCAGGGTTGAGGATATCAATCGTTCGCTGCCGCCGGGCGTCAAGGTGATTCCGTATTACGATCAAACGGACCTGGTCGCGGGGACGCTTCGCACCGTGCGTACGAACTTGGTTGAGGGCGGGTTGCTCGTCATCGCGGTACTCCTCCTCTTCCTCGGCAACGTGCGCGCCGCACTCCTCGTGGCCGTCACAATTCCATTGTCGCTGCTCTGCGCATTTCTTGGCATGCGTTGGCTCGGACTTTCGGCGAACCTCATGAGTTTGGGCGCCATCGACTTCGGCATGATCGTCGACGGGTCCGTGGTGATGACAGAGCACTTCGTGCGCACGCTGCACGGTGACGAAGAGGCGGGAAAGCTGCCATCCACCCGTGAAGGCATGGCCGCGCGGTTGGTGTCGGCGGCTCGCGAGGTTGCTCGCCCAATCGCGTTCGGCGTGCTGATCATCATGCTGGTTTATGTGCCTATCCTCAGTCTGCAGGGATTGGAGGCACGCATGTTCCGCCCTATGGCGATCACCGTCGCCATCGCGTTGTTCGGCAGCTTGCTGCTCGCGCTGTGCTTTATCCCCGCCGCGAGCACATGGGTGTTTCAACGCGGCGCGCGAGAATCAAAGATCGCGCAGCGAATGGAGCGCGTGCTCGACGCGCGGTATGCGCGAGCGTTGGCGGTGGTCGCCAAGCGACCCATGGCGACGGTACTCACGGCGCTATCAATCCTGGTTGCCACGCTGTTTGTCGTACCTCGACTCGGCACCGAATTCCTTCCGCAGCTCGATGAAGGATCACTCCTGATCGCCGCCACGAAGGACCCCACAATCTCGTTGTCGCGCTCAGTCGCGATGCAGGATGCGTTGGAGCGCACCGTTCGGCAGTCGCCCGAGGTCACGACGGTCGTTAGTCGCGTCGGTCGCGCCGAGATCGGCAGTGATCCGATGGGCGTGAACCAAGCCGATGTGTTTGTGATGCTCAAGCCGCGCGACCAATGGCGGCCGGGTCTGACGAAAGACTCGCTCGAACGCGAGATCACGGAACGGCTGGAGGAAGGGGTTCCCGGTATCGCCATCGGTATGACGCAGCCGATGCAGATGCGGCTCGATGAGTTGATCTCCGGGGTGCGCGCTGATCTCGCGATCAAGATTTTCGGCGACGATCCCATCGTTACGCGTGCGGTGGCGGAGCAGGTCGCTGGTGTCGTGCGGAGCGTACCAGGTGCCGACGAGGTACAAATCGAACAGACGGCGGGACAAGGCTATCTCAACGTCCGTCTCGACCGCGCCGCCATGGCGCGCTTCGGTATCCCGATGGCAGAAGTCCAAGAGGCGCTCGAAACGGCCGTAGGCGGCCGGCCGGTGTCACAGCTGGTCGAAGGCAGCTACGCCGTCGACGTGGCGGTCTACTATCCGGAAGCACTGCGCACGTCACCGGAGGCCATCGGCGCGATTACCGTTCCGGCTCCCGTTGGCGGCGCGTCCGGTGGGGCACGGATCGCGCTGTCGCAGATCGCCGACATCCGGCTCGAGAACGGCCCCGTGCAAGTAAGCCGCGAGCGAGCACAGCGCTACACGCTCGTGCAGTCGAACGTGGCCGGGCGTGACCTCGGTGGATTCGCCACCGACGTGCGGCGCGCCGTTGAAGCCGGGGTGAAGGTGCCGCCAGCGGTCTTCGTCACATACGGCGGTGCCTTCGAGAATCAGCAGCGCGCCATGGCACGACTGCAGGTGGTCGTGCCGCTTTCGATATTCCTGATTGCACTCCTCCTCTGGGCTTCACTTCGGTCGTGGTGGCTGGCGGGGTTGGTGCTCGTGAATCTCCCGTTTGCCGCGGTCGGCGGAGTGCTCGCATTGTGGTCGCGCGGGCTCCATCTCTCGGTGTCGGCGAGCATCGGCTTCATTGCGCTGTTCGGTGTGGCCGTACTCAATGGCCTCGTGCTGCTGACGACCGTACAACGCGCTCGCGCGCGCGGAGCTTCTCCGAGCGATGCTGCCATCGGTGGTGCCCGTGAGCGCCTACGGCCGGTGCTGATGACGGCGTTGGTGGCGAGCCTCGGCTTCGTGCCCGTGGCATTGTCACACGGCACCGGTGCGGAAGTTCAGCGTCCGCTTGCTACCGTGGTGATCGGTGGGCTCGTGACGTCCACCCTGCTGACCCTGCTGGTGCTGCCCACACTCTACGCGTGGATCGAAGGATGGCGTAGCCGACGCGCCGCGCGCGACGCAGACCGTGCCCTCGATCCGAACCTCGCATTCTCCGGGCGCGCCACATGATCGACGACATTTCCGAGGGGTCATCTCGCGTGCCGCCCGAACGTGGTCACTTGCACTTTCCGCTGCGTGGCCTGGCGAGCACAGGGGCAGAGCGGGCGGTCAAAGATGCGTTGGCCGGCATGAAGGGGATTCTGCGCGTCGAAGTCTCCAATGTCATGGCGGTCGCGGAAATTGAGTTTGATGAGCGCATCGTCAGCGCCGCCGAAGTGCGGGCACGACTTGCCCACGCGGGTCGTCAGCCACCGAAGTCTTTGCCGGACAAAGAGCCGTGACCACCATCTGGGCGTTGCTCACCAGCGCGATGCGCGCCGTGGCGGTGGTGTACAGCGTAGCCCTCGTCGCGGGATGTCAGGTTGATCCCGGGCACGGGGGACGCGCCAGCCGAGAATGGATCGAGCAGCTGCGGCGGGGCGATGCCAAGGGACGTGAAGACGCAGCCGTTGCGCTCGGGAACGTATTGGCCGTCAATCCAAAGCTGGAGCGACCGGTCACGGCGTTGGTCGCCGCACTCGCCGACACGATTGACGCTGTCCGTGTCGCCGCATCCTCTGCGCTCGCCCAGCCCGGAGTCATCGCCATCGACGCGCTTCCCGGGCTGGCGCAGATGCTGAACGATTCCGCGCACGCGTCTGTCAGGGCGCAGGGAGTGCGAGCCATCGGACGCTTGTTGAGTATGAGCGCGCTGGCGGAGCGCTCCAAACTGTTGGGATCTGTCGTTCCCGCTCATCGCGATGGCGACGCGGCAGTCCGTGCCGCAGTGGCGGACGCACTTGGCAGAATCACGAGCAGCGCAACGACCGACACAATCGTCAAGCAAACACTCGAGACGCTGGTGAGGGATTCGATGGCGTCCACACGACTGCGGGCCGTGGAAGCACTGGGTTCGCTACCTGCGATGGCACGGCGGGAGGCATTGCATACCGCTCTGAACGACTCGTCGGCCGCCGTTCGTCACGCTGCCGTCTTGCAAGTCAGGCGCGACACACTCGCGCTGGCGGAGATGCAGGCACAACTCGTAAACCTTCTCGCCGATTCGTCGGCGCCGGTCCGGCTCGCCGTTGTTCGCGCGCTGGGCTCGTTGTCGATGGCCAGATATCCGAACGTATCGACGGCGCTGCGCGCTCGACTTACTGATGCTGACTCCACGATTCGCACGGAAGCGTCGCATGCCCTGACGCGGTTCCATGCACAGGGCGGTCGCGATCCCTCGCACGAGCCGACGCTTCTCGAACGTTGCAAGCAGCTACCGCCGAGGACGCGCGGATGCTGAGCAAAACTCCAACCGACTCCCCGATGCAACAGACTACGCGACTCGATCTGCCGCTTGTCCTACCAGACGTGCCGGACGGCCGCGATGCATGCATTGCTCGTCTCACGTCGATGCTCGAGGCGCAGCCCGGTGTCGTGCGGGTGCACCTGCTTGACGTGGGTGACACAGAGCCAGGTGAGACGCGACCCGTCACGAGCCCAATGCTGTGTATGCACTATGACGCTGAACGTGTCACGCTCGCGGAGGTCGAAGGTCTCGCGCGCGTCGCGGGGGCATCGATCAGTGAGCAGTTCGCGCATGTGGTCCTGCCGATACATAGCATCGCGACTGAGGACGACGGCGTGCGACTCGAGTCGCTGCTCCGTGGTTCTCCGGGGGTGACGGCGGCGGCCGTGAGCATGGCAGCGCAGGTCGCGCGCGTGGAGTTCGACCGGCGCATTACGTCGCGTGCGAATATCGAAGCGGTGCTGCAAGAGACGCGCAAGCCGGATGCTCGCGAGCCCGATGGTGGCGAGCCCGATGGTGGCGAGCCCGAGGCGTCACGCACTTGGTATGCGCGCAATCGGGAGCTGGCGTGGAGCCTGATGTCGGGTGTCGCGCTCCTGGTCGGATGGTTGGTCGACCGTAGCGGAACAGCGCCGCGATGGATTGCCATCGTGCTCTTCGCGATGGCGTATGTGTTCGGCGCACGCGACAACGTCGGCCATTTCCTGGCGGATCTCAAGCGCGGCAAGTTCCACTTCAACATCGACCTGCTGATGGTGGTTGCCGCCGCCGGCGCGGCCGTGTTGGGGGAGTGGGCGGAAGGCGCGTTGCTGTTGTTCTTGTTCAGCCTCGGCCACGCACTGGAACACTACGCGCTCGGGCGGGCGAGGAAGGCCATCACCGCACTCGCGGAATTGGCACCGTCGCGCGCCACCGTGCTTCGCATGGAGAGCGGGCTGCGGCGTGAGATAGAGGTATTGATCGGCGACGTGAAGCCGGGGGATCACGTCGTCGTGAAGCCGGCTGAGCGCGTACCGGTGGATGGTACGGTGCTCGAAGGCCGCTCTGGCGTGAACCAAGCGCCGATCACCGGCGAAAGTGTGCCGGTCGACAAAGCACCCGGCGATCCGGTCTTCGCCGGCAGCGTGAACGGCGAAGGGGCGCTTGTCATCGACGTGACGGCCGCCATCGGAGATCGGACGCTGGATCGTGTCATCAAACTGGTTTCCGAGGCGCAGACACAGAAGGCGCCTACGCAGCAATTTACGGAACGGTTTGCACGCGTCTTCGTGCCGGTGGTGCTGATCGGTGATGTGCTGCTGATCGTAGTACCCCCACTTCTCGGAGTGCTCTCGTGGCCCGAAGCGTTCGCCCGCGCCATGGCGGTACTGGTGGCTGCATCGCCGTGTGCGCTGGCACTCGGCACACCGGCCGCGGTCCTTGCGGGCATCGCTCAGGCGGCCCGCAACGGCGTGTTGATCAAGGGCGGCGCACATCTTGAGGCATTGGGATCCATTCGTTCCCTCGCGCTCGACAAGACCGGTACGATCACGGTCGGTGAGCCGTCGGTGACTGACGTAGTGCCGATGGACTCGGTTGATGAGGCGTTCCTGCTGGCCAGTGCCGCGTCAGTAGAACAGCGCTCTCAGCATCCTCTGGCCAAGGCGGTCGTACGCCATGCTGCTGCACAGAAGTTGACGGTGCCGGAGGCGGGCGAGCTGACATCGGTCACTGCCCGTGGTGTACGCGCATCGGTTGATGGCGCCGTCGTGGAGATTGGCCGAGCGCTGCTGTTCGAGGATGCGGGCGTGGTCGTGCCGCCATCGGTGCGCGAGGCGGTGACGCGGCTCGAGCAGGCGGGACGCAGCACGATGATCGTACGACGCGTCGGCAACACGCCCGAGTTTCTGGGTGTCTTAGGTCTCGCTGATGAACCTCGAGCGAACGCGCGCGAGACACTCGTCGCGCTTCGGCGTGCAGGCATTCAGCGGATCATCATGCTGACCGGTGACAACGTCGGCGTCGGCAACGCCGTGGGTACCGCCGTGGGCGTTGATGAAGTGCGCGCTGGACTGCTCCCGGAAGACAAGGTGACGTCGATAAAGGAGCTGGCTGCGGCGGGGCCAGTAGCAATGGTCGGTGACGGTGTGAATGACGCGCCTGCATTGGCGCATGCCACTGTCGGCATCGCCATGGGTGGGGCAGGTACCGCCGCCGCGCTGGAGACCGCGGACGTCGCACTCATGGGCGATGACCTAAGCAGGCTCCCGTTCGCGATTGCGCTCTCGCGACAATCCAAGCGCGTTATCCGGCAGAATCTCTTCGTTTCGCTCGGCGTGATCGTCGCGCTGGTGATCGTAACCGTGAGCGGCGTCGCCGGCATCGGGCCAACGGTGATTGCTCACGAAGGCAGCACGCTGGTCGTGATCGCGAATGCGCTGCGGCTGTTGCGATTTGGTGCGAAGGGATAGGAGCGCTACTGGGTCCCGATCCAGTTTTCCTGCAACGACTGGTACAGTTGGGATGACAGGATTTGAACCTGCGACCTCCTGCTCCCGCAGCAGAGGCCCACCGATCTAGTGATGTCTGTCGAAGAGCGTAGGTCGGCGCTCGGGGCGTGAATATCAGGTAGGCAGGGAGTCTACGGACACACCGGTCGTCGAAGCGGGACAAAACGTCGCCATCGGCGTCGCCACCGGTCAGACCGCCTTTGCGGAGGACGACACGCAGGATCTCTGAGGGTCGCCGAGAATCAACGTGGCCTAGCGCTATGCCGGTGAGCTGCCGGCCGTGTCGGCTGCCGGGGGGTCGGCCGTCAGCTGCCGCAGTAGCCAGTCCAGTTCGGCCCGCGCCCGCGATATAACCTGCGCGTAAGACAGTACGGTCAAACCGGGGGGCACGTACGTGCGGTCTGAGCCCCGCTCCCACGCGCGCCCGATCACGAGAATGTCGATCCCCCCAGTGAGGGTGGCGATTAACTCGTCTCGATAGATCGTCGCCTGGGCTTCGTGGTGCCGCGTGATGTCGAGACTGGGGCGCTTGAATTCGATCAGCACATGGCTGCCCGAGACGCTCCCGAGGAGCAGTAAGTCAGGACGCTCCCGACCACGCGCTCCGCCATAGCCGCGGCCCGAGATCGCTTCGACCACGCGCCGGAGCGTCCTGTTTGACGCGAGGACTGCGTATTGTGCGCCGAGCACCCACAAGTTGTGCTCGAGCGCCGTATGCATCTCCTGCTCGCGCGTAGCTGGGTTGGCTATCAGCGCGTCGAGCCCGTCTAGAAACGCGAGCCGTTGCCGCGCCTGTTCACCCATGTGCGCCATGTCGGCGAGGCCGAACTCGGCCAACGCGGCGGCGAACGTGGCGACATCCGCTGTGCGTGCAGCATCAACAGCCTGCACGACCGCGTAATACTCGCCATGCAGCATGGCGTCGAGCGCCACGCCGGCGATGGCGTCAATACGCTCCGGGTTCTCGTCCCAGAACGTGGTGAGCACTTTACGGAGCCCGCGCTCGGCAAACTCGCGGGCGTGCTCAGGGAGGGCAGCCAGCTGCCGCCTGATCTGCTGCGAGAGCCGGCCTCGCGCGAGCTGCATCTCGTTCGCGAAGACCGTGAGTAAGGCGTTCTTTAGGTGGTCTGACGCCCACCCTCGCACGAGGGAATAGGCGCGCGTCTCCACGATGTCACCCCAATCGGCAGTGACCGAGTCGGCCAAACCGTCGGCATCCAGTTCGCCGTAGACCTTTTTGAGCAGTTTGGGTGGAATCTCGGCATCGTCGTCCAAGCCAAACGTGAGAGGCTTGCCGATTGTCTTGCCGGCAGCGCGCACCGCAATGCCCGATTGCCGCAGCGGCTTCCGGCCCTCGGACACCGTGAACTGCAGGCGCACCAGTCCCACTCCAGGCAGCTCCTCCTCGTGCTTGAACGGCGCCCCGGGGATGTCCTCGACCCCGACCGACTCGCCATTCACCGTAATGGCAAAATCGGACTGGCGTCCATACTCCAGCATCAGCAGCGGCCTGAATCGGTCAGGCGACGGCGGGTCAAACGCTTGCGAGAGTCCGGTAAGTGTGACGGTGGTTCCCCGCTCGTTTGGACTGCAGGCGCTCGTCTCGATGGGTAAGTCGATCCCTTCGAGGTCCGCCATCTCGGTGGGTGCAGTCGGGCCACTGCTACTCGCGAGGGGCGCCCCGACGAGCGACGCACCGCTGGCCCCAAGCAGATCCTCCTTGCGGATAACGAGCCGGGTGCACACGCCGCGGCATCGAGTCTCGACGGTCATCACGTCGGCGACCATCAATCCCGCAAACTTGCCAATGCCCTTCCGACCTTTCACGAGTCGATGCCGCTCGAGCGTCCGCTTACCCTTGCGGCTCTCCCGGCTCCGGGCAATCGCGAGATAGTCCTGCCGGACCTCTGCCTCGGTCATCCCCGTGCCGTCGTCCGCGATAATGACGGGGTCGCCGCTGACGGGGCCGGGCACGGTGACGCGCACGGCGCCGGCGTCCGCATCCCACGCGTTGTCGATCAGCTCCTTTAGCGCGTGCTCCGATGAGCGGTAACCCTCTCCGAGGAGGGCAGCCAACCTAGGATCAACGCGAAACCGCGCAGCATTGGGCATTCGTAGGAAGTAGGGTGAGCAGGTTGCAGAATATGCCCGCGCTCGTCGGGCCCAGCGAGCAAAGTACGGGCTGCCAGTGACATGGACCAGCAGCGGCGCGCTTCCGACTTCGCACATAACCAAGCCGCAGGACCCCCCCCCAACAGGCGTGCGCGTGACCGGTGATCTAACCCGGCGAGTCGAATAAAGACCGGTGCGAAACCGGTATGTCACCGGTTGAACACCGGTGTCAAACCCGTGACCAGAGACGGTTGAGGCGACGTATGCCGCCTCCTTGGGTTCGACCACCACCTCAACGGTCAGCGGCAGCCACCTCGCAAACCGCCTAGGCTGGTTTCGCTGCATCGAAAGGCGACGCGGCGGACCTAGACCTGAGAGGTGGGTAGTGAAGCCCGAGCAGCTGACCCGTGAATTCCTGCACGACGATGAGGCACTCGCGCTGCTCGAGCAGCGCCTACGCGCGGGCCTTCCCATCGGGGCGCGCGACATTCGCGCTCTGGGGTTCTCTCTGTGTACCGACCGATACAACGAGGTCCGGCGTGTCGCGCTGCAGGAACTTGGACTCGCGCGACGTCCGCGCATTCGCCGCTCGGCGCGCGACAGTTCTACGACGCCCCCGATGGCTTCCGGGATCTCCATGAGCCCCGTAAGCACGCAGGACTCGAAATCGGCGCCGAATCCCCAGTTAACGCCGATGCCCGATGCGGCCGTGCTTCCGACCGGCCGGAAGCCCCGCATGAGGCTCTCGTTCCGCTTTCCCCTGCTCGCAGCTCTGCGACAGTTGATCGTCGTCGTGCTGTGCACTATTCGCGAGACGGTGACGCGTCGATCCGCTGATACGCAGGCGTCAACACGCGCCTGATGCGGTCGTCTTGGAGGGCGTCCTTTGCCGACGCCGGCGCGGCGACCTCGGGCTGGGGCACAGGCAGTAGTCCGAGCGTCCGAGAATGGCACCGGCGTCCACGCCGCTGAAGGCATGCAGGACGCCGACCGGGCAGTCGAAATGCTCTCCGGAGACTACGTCTGCTGCGCCCGATGGCGGGTCAGCGTGTTCGGTGCGCTGGAACCACGCTGAGTTCAGCGACTTCTGCGCGTTTGATCGTCACCATGGACGTCGCGACGCTGTGTACGCTGTCGGCGGTCTTCAAGTGCCCGTTGGGGTGCTCGTCGCGTTCCTGCGGCCCACGCCGCATGCACGCGCACGAGCGGCTCGTCGTGCCCGTGCGCGGCCTCGAGTAGTGGCACGTCGTCGCTCGTGCTGACGTTGCCCAGCACAACCGCCGCGTTAAGCGCCAAACCGCGTCGCTTCGCACGCACCGCGGCGCTCCCCTTGAAGCGCGCGCTGAATCTTGGTGAGAAGCTCGCGCGCGCGTTGCGCGAAGCGTCGCGTATATGGCACCCGTAGACCATGGGGTGCGAGGCGCGGCCCGAAGTCGGCTACGGGGCAGCCAACCACGCAGCCAGTGACACGCTGGTCATCGTGGCGCCGGGGGCGTACACAAGCGGGTAGCCGGTAGCGCTGAGCTCCACGCGGGGGTAGATGCCGATGTACTCAGTGGGGGCATCGTGCAGACGCGTCAGTACCGGCAGGACAGCTAGCTCGTGATGCCGCTTGACGCCGTCCGCATAGCCGAGTTCCCATGGTACCCATCGCGACGCCATGCTCCTGTCGGTCGCAAGGAGGAGAAAGCGGCGGTTGCCGATGATGCGTCTCTGCAGCGCAAGCGCGGTGGTTGGGCTCGTGACCGCCGGCATGTTTGGATCGCGCCAGTCAACATACACGCTGACACCCTGGCCCCCGAGGTAAACCGTCACGGCGTCGACGAGATCGCGGTCATCGTGGCTGTGCGACAGGAAGACCGACGCCGCTGCGTTCGTGGGAGAGCGCTGCACGTTTGCTTGCGCCGCACTCCGCCACTGCGGGCTCGTACGGATGGTCTCCAGTTCACTGCGCGTGAGATAGGCCACGGTCGATGTTATACCGGTCAGTCATGATTCCATGTGACAACTCGCTTGCAGCGGAGTCGGTGCTGGCCGCCCAGCGCAGAGAGGTGACGCGGCGGCGCATCAGAAAGCCCCGCGCAGCAGACGAACACGCTGCGCCTGCTGATAAGCGGCTTCCACCCAAGTGCCCAAGTCCGCCGGATTGTCTCGCCACGTGTGGACGGGGTAACCGCCCGCGGCCAGCTTCGCGGGTACCGGACCAGCGAGGTTCGTGCTCTGCCGGGGCGCGAAGAGGTGATGGATGCGGACGCCGACCAACCCATTCCCGCGCGCGATGCTCTGCTCGATCTCGTAGTTCACGAAGCGGCGGGCGGCCGTGTGCATGCCGATGAGCACCACGGTCACCGAAGTCCCGACTAGGCCATCGTTGATCAGCTTCTTGACGGCGGCGTCGCTCGTGTTGCGCGCGCGCTCCCAGAGTGACGCATCGACGAAGCCGGCAGCCGCGTGCCCGACGATCACGTTGCTGTTCCGCACCTGATTGACGCGGAAGATGTCCTGCTGGTAGTGGAAGCTGAAGAACACGTGCCGTGCCATGCGTCGAGCCTCAGAGACGGAGAGTGATACAGCCGGTGACGAGTGCGTACATGGCGAAAGACTACGTGACGAGCGCGCGACGCACCTGATCCATGACGCGGAGCGTGGTGGCGACGAGCGTCTCGTCAGACTGTGCGGGGTCGCCGAGATCTGCGAATGCAGCTGCGAGATCGGCAGCGACGACATCGACATCTGGGAAGTAGGACGCCAGATCGCCGGTGACTTCTCGCCACAGTTCGAGAGCCTGGTAGCCGGTCGCCCCGATGGGGATAGGGAACACGCCTTGCCGCCGTGCGATCTCGAACTCCTCGCGGACCCCATGAGCCAAGCTCACGCTGCCCGATGCCGCGTCGCGGGCGTTCCCGGCGAGGAAGACCGCAAAGCGCGCTTGCCGAAGCATGTCTTCTCGGTACGCCGTCCACATGGTCGCCCGCGCCGCGGGATCGCCGGTTGGCTGCGGAAAGGGGCGAAGGGCGAGTCGGTCCTCGATCCGGAACTGTGGGTGGGCGATGACGCGCTCCACCGCGCCCAACAGGACGCCGGCGCCGATGCCGAGTCCAAGGCCGCTCACCACGCGGAAACCTGCGTCGATGAGCGATGCACCAAGCCGGAACGCCAGTCGCTCCAGGCGCTCCTCGCCAAATGCACCCGCTTCCGCTGCACTGCCCGAAACGAACACGCTGCGCCGCAGGCTGAGTCGCGCGAGCGTCGAGACAATGGACTCTACCTCGGCGTAGTCGTCGATCCAGACTGGATGGATGCCGTATCGCCGCAGGTCGGCAACCCGCAGCCTGATCTTGGTCGACTCGTACTCATGCCGCGCGCGGTCGGCCTGGTCATCTGCGCGAGCTGGCGCCGGACGCCGGACGATCCAGTAGTGCTCACGCGACGCGTCCCCGTGTGCCGCACGCACGCGTGCGAGGATCTGATCGATGTTGGGGTCGGTGAAGCTGAAGCCGAGGAAGAGGAAGTGCTTCTCAAGGAGATCGCCGTTGAGGGCGGTCACGAAGTCGCCGCGCGTGCGGTGATACAACTCGTAGTCGTCCTTGATAAGGACTGCGTCGTCCGGCCGCGCGATGTCGCCGTGCATCTTGTACAGCGTGACGTCGCGCTTCGGCAGCGTCGTGACCAGCTGCCGCGCATCCGCCTTGACATCCACCCGTTTTCCGATCTCGCCGTACGCTTGCTCGATCAGCGTGTCGTAGTTCGTGGTCCAGACCGTCCGGATAGACAGGCCCGCGAGCTGTCGGTGTGTCGCGGTAACCTTCGCATCGCGCGTAAACTCTTCGATCAGCGTTCGATTAAGCCGCCCACGGTGGCTGGCGCTGTTGACGTGATACTGCGCCAGTGATACGAGGTCCGACTCCTGATCGACCATGAGGCCCAACTCGTCGGCGATCTCGCGCAGCAGTCCGCGCCAATCGACGTAGCCGGCCGACACGGAGAGCCCGGCTCCTATGAACAGCGCGGCGTCACCCTGATCAATGGCCACCGCGAAGTGCTCAAAGAACCGTCGTCGCGCCCCGTCGCTCATCGTCGCACTCCGCCAGAGAATCGTGCCGAGCAAACCCCGAAGATGGAGTCTAGGGCGCGCTGACGCAACACCTGCCCGACGTCACCGGGAGGCTTGCCTCCCGACTAGAGCGCGTCCGTAGGCACTTCGAGCACAAGCGGCGCTTGCCCGCTGCAGGTCATGTGTGCTGACGAACTGGTGGCGGAAGGCCACCGTTGTTGTCTCCGAGCGCGCCTTCGTCAGGTCACGTCAAGACAAGGGAGTTAGCGCGCAACGTTGTACGCTCCGGACAACCTGATCATCGGCGAGATCCGGGTGACGGCGTCGTGGAATTGCGGCACGCCGAACGAAATGGGCATCGCATCGTCTGTTGGGCTCCATCTGCGACGTCCTCGGCCGGCGTCGCTGGTTACGCCTTCACGGCCCGATCAACACTCGGGCAAAGCCCTTCATCGTCAAGCTCTTCACGGCCTTCTACCTGATCATGCTCAAGGGAATGACATCCGCCGTGCATCGAATGCGCTCTCGCGCAGCGAACTCTGCGAACGTCACCAGCAACGGACCTGCACGTTCCGCCATCGTGGTCGAAACAACGTCATAGCGCCCTGATCACACCAGCGCGATTGGCATGCTGCGGGTTGTCCGACAGCGCATGACAATGATCAGGGCAACCGCGACGACGAAGCGACGCAACGCTCGATGCGGGACTCCCAACTGCCCGACTCGCGCTCGCTCTTGCCGCGCTGTTCGTTCAGCGCTGTGCCTTGCGTCGCTTGGCTCGCAGCGCGGCACGAGCCCTACTCGCCCGTCGTTGATCGACATCGGTTCGGCAAGCATCACAGAGGCGTCGCTGACGCCCACGATCTGTGCGCCCCAGCGAAGCTCCGCACGCGATGCGCTCGTCTTCCCCGCTCCCAGGGCAGACCTGCGCACCCTGCGCGTCAATTGCGCGTCGCCGATACGCACCAAGGTTCTTCGCGCGGTCGTAATCCCGCGTGCGATACGACTGCCACCACTCGTCCACCACGCGCCGGTCGTACATGCGAACGCCACGCTCATATCGAAACGTGAGCTGCGCTTCGTCTAAAAGCCGCTGGACGTGGCGTGATCTGAAGCCGGTGTAGACGGCAGCTTGTCGAAGAGAGTAGTCCATGAGAGATGGGGGAGAGGTGGTCCTCGCAGACGCTAAATGCGCAGCAACGCTCACCGCCATGACCCAGCTCTTCTTGACCCGTTACCAGAAATGCTAATGACCACCATAGCGCCCTTGGACACTCGGTCTTCACGCAAGTCCATACGTGTCATCGATGTTCATCAAACGTCACCGAATGTCGTGATCAACTTCGCGCGAATTACGGCCGGGGGCACCGCCATACCGCCAGTGGTAGTGACGATATCCGGCCCGTAATTCGGCCATGCAGGATCAGCAAATCACCATACATCACCGAATGTCAGCGACCAAACAGTAACGAAACCTCAACCGCAATCATCATGACGACCGCCCTCTTCACCTGCCGCCACCCAGTCACACGCGACTGCCTGTTCAAGCGACTCGACGAAACATTGTCACCCAGTTTCGCACGAAAGCTGCGGAGCCTGGTAGGCCGTTCCCCCGACGCGGCGGGCGTGGGTACCGACCCTGCCGAGGACATGCGCATAACGCTGTCCAACTTGCATCACCTCGCGTCTACCCGGGGCGTGCACGCAGACGCACCGGCAGCATGCAGGAAGGTCTTCACGCTGGCCACCGGAAGGCGCGGAAAGGAACGGCTGGTCGTTGTGCGCGGCGGAACGCTTCTGTCCGATCAGTGGCTCGAGCTACTTACCGTTGCTGAGTCAGACACCAAGCGCCGCGCGCACAGCCGTGTGCTGGCCTTGGCCCGCGTCGTGCACGCGCTCGGTGGTGGCGCGCAGGCCCCAGCCGTACTGCCGTCGTCCGCCGAGCTCATGAAAGCCGGGCCGCTGATCGGGCTCTCCGAGAAGACGGTTCGTATGTCGATTCGCACATACCGTCGGCTTCGACTGCTCGCCGCGGCGGCTGATCCGGAAGGCGCGAAGCGCTATGCGCCGCTTGACGATAACCGTCGCATTCGAGGCCGCAACGTGCTTTCGGTTCTCGCTGCGTCAGGCCCTTGCCCGCATCGCAGCGACCTTGATGCCATCGCCGATGTTGCCCCTGTACTCCACGCACAGCTCCTGAAGTACAAGACCAGTCCAATGGTCAAGGGAAAGCTGCACGTGCCCAGTACAGTGGCGGCCAACATCGAGGCGTTCTCGCGTTTGGTTGGAGCACTGCTTGAGCACGCACCGGAACTACTTCCGATCTTTTCGTGCAAGCATCTATGGAACCTGACGCGCCCGCTCGAATCCAGTGACGATGAGAAGGAAGTGTGGGATGAGGACACGTCGACGACCAGCGACGTCCCACTGGCGCGATGGATCATCGCGAAAACCGCACCGCAGATCCGCGCGCGCTGTGCGCCTGGGGTGAGCACGGGTTACCCCACCATGGTGGTGGCCGATCTCAAGGCATGGTTCTCCGTCACCGAATGGGCTCACGGCTTCAAGATGCGGGACAACCAATCTGTCGAGTGGGAGTGCTGGCGCGCCCGATACGGGGCGCTGCGCCAACACGTACGCGAGCGAGCGATTCCCGCAGAGCTTCTGCTGCGCAGCAAGGACAAGGAACGCATAGTCAACACCTACACGATGTCGCATATGTGGTGCGTGGATCTTCCGGTGTTGGCGATGGAGGCCGAGCGCCTGCTGAAACGGTTGGAGGCGGAGATCGCGGCTGTCAGAAGCGCGCGCCCCTCTGAGGATCCCATGAAGACCGCCGTGGTGATGCGCGCACTGGCCGCCTTCGAGGCGAGTGCTGAAGGAACGCTCGCGACATCGCTGGTCGTCTACGACGGTCTGCGGTGTGCGCAGTATCGAGGCGGACGCTGGGGCCTGAACATCAGTCCCGACATCGACGCTAAGACGGGCGAGTGGTTCGGCGTTAAGACCCGATGGTACGGACATCGGCTCGATGAAGCGCGAGTGAAGCAAGGCAAAGCCCGCGCTCGGCAGCTTGGGCCGGCGCACCTGCCGATGCGCGTGCTCCGCGCATATATCGACTACGTGCGCGCCCCGCGCCTCATGGCGGCTGGAGTGCACGTGGAAGACGCCTATGCGCCGAATGGTCGCTTTCCGTTGTTCGTGTCAACGGTGGGGAACAAGCCATCGCCCTTCTCGAAGGAGCATTTTCGCAACGCCATCGTGGGTCCCGTGCTGTATCGGATCGCCACACAGTTCCACGGCCACTCCTTCGGCGATGCCACCATCTACGATCAAGTGAATCGCTCGGACTTTTTTGGCGTGTTGGGTGTGCATGTCGCTCGCTATGTAAACGCCACCGGTTGCGCGCGGATACTCGACAATCCTGCTCTCGCGGTGATGCTGACGGGTGACGATCTCAAGACGCTCGAAGAGAGTTACGTCGTTGATACCTGGCTTCCCGAAGGGCGCGAGGGCACGTGGCAGAATGCGAAGAGTTATGTGCCTTGGTTGTTGCGTCTCGTTGAAGATGGGGCGCTCGACAACCCACTCGACACGATGCCGCCGGCACTGATACCGCCAGGTGTGGCCGCCTTGATGCGGGAATGGAGCAATGAAGACCGCTTGACGCAAATCAGAATGAAGCGCGGCGTGTACGGAAGCCCTTCGGGACGCCTGCGTCGGTCGCGGCCTGACGTGGCGGCGCGAAATCGAGCGCGAGCGGCTGCGGGGGCCATGAGCGCCAGCAGATAGCTGGCTGCACGCCGTCCACGGGCGGCGCGAACACGAAGCGGGTACTCGCGAGTAATCGCCGGGTGCCCGCTTCGTGTTTGCACGGATGCAATTGCGGCGGCCGCCGGCGCCCCCCGCCCGCCGCTCCGAGGCTGTGTGGCGCGAGGTCATCTGGCCTCGCCAAAACCTTCCTACGGAGCTCGTCGAATGACCCCGTTCATCTCGCAGTCCAACGCCCCTCACGCCGAAGATCTGGTCCCCCTGCTGCCGTTCGTGTGGGGAGCGGATACGAAACTCCGTCGCGACGCCGTCAAGCTCCTGCGTCAAGCGCTGACGCCGAAGCTCCAAGACATCGCTGAACCGTGGACGCGGTGCTGCCCGCCGACCATGACCGCCGACATGCTCTTCACGACAGTGATCGATCATGTCATCGAGAGCTTGGACTCGTGCACGGTCAGCACCCCCGCGGCGTTCGACCAGTGGGTCCGTCAGACTGCGCTCCGCTGGCTCATGACGTGGGAACGGCAGGTCCGCCGTACCGCATCGCGCTCGTCAGACTGTGAGACGCTCGGATCGCTGTTGGCATCGCTGCGCGAGGTCGTCGCTCCACCGCATCGCGACCGCACGATGAAGCAGCTGCTGATCGATGTGCTGGCGTCCTTGGATGCGACTGATCGGCGCATTCTAGAGATGCGTGCCGCGGGCCAGCACTGGCGTGCCGTAGCAGCGGAAGGTCGGTGCACCATCGCGGTGGTGAAGCAGCGTCATGCGCTCGCTTTGGCGACCGCGCGCGACCTCGCCACTGCGATGCTGCGTCGCATCACTCTGTCCGAGGAAGCCGCGTGAACGCGAATCTCCTGCCTCAGCCGTCGCTCCCATTCTCGCGTATTCCGTTTGAACTCGCGCAACTCAATGTGCGAGTTGTGGGGGTAGCGTGTGTTAGAGCCGTCGCCACCAAAACCACGAAGAGCGACAAGCCATTTCTCGACGTCACCGTGGGCCACCGGGATGGAAGCACGACGCTTCGGGTCTGGTCCGACGCCATGCCCGCCTGGGTTGGCATCGTGCCTGGCACTGCAGTGGAACTCGCGTTGCTGTCGAAAGCAGGTTTCCGCCCTGGAACGTTTGAATGGACTGTAGAGAGGGTGCAGCTGTTGGCGCGGGATCACCCCGTCTTAGCCGATCAGCTGCCGATGTGCCCCGTGCCGGCTGAAACCCTCGACGCGCGATGGGCCGCAGTTGTTGGGCGCCTTACGCACGCGGGGAAGACATTGCTGTCGATGGTGCTCGATCATGTTGGCGAGGACGCGTATCTCCGAATGGCGGCCGCTGAGCGAATGCACCACGCCTGTGTCGGAGGATTGCGCTGGCACTCCATTGAGGTGGCCGAGGGCGCGCTGGCGCTGGCCTCCGTCTTTGAAGGCGATGGGCCCCCGGCGTGTCTGGATAACCTCGTTCTCGGCGGCTTGTTGCATGACATCGGCAAACTGCGGGAGATGCAGGTGGACACGGTGGGTATCCGTCGGAGCGTGGAGGGGCGCTCTCGCTATCACACAACGCTCGGCAGCGAGATCATCGCGGTCGCGTGCGCGCTTGCCCCAGATCGTCTCGAGGCGGCCGGCGTGAGCCCGACGCTCATCGCGCACCTTCAACACGTGTGCGAAAGTCATCATCTGCAGAAGGACTGGGGGTCGCCCACCGCACCTCAATCTCGTGAGGCGATGTTCATCCACCTCGCTGATCAAGCAAGCGCAAAATGGCGACAGATGACCGACGACGCGGCCACTGCGAGTGCAGATGACGGCGGCTGGTGCGGTGCCGCAGATGGTCGCAGGTCACCCGTGTGGATTCCGTCTCGTGCACTAAACTTGCCGCCTGTCGGGACGAGCGTCAGGCCCGTTGGGACGGAGTTGGAGCACCGAGCGGAGACTGCATCGCGTGGCGCGGCGGACGAAGTACCGTCCGCGACTGAGCGGGGCGCCGATGCTGCCGCCCGAAGCGTCTCCGTCGTCGTGCTTCGCGATCACGTGCCATTTCATCAACAGGAGGACTGATATGCTTGATTTGGAACCGCTCAACGTGTGCATCGCCACCGAGCCCCCGGTCGCGCATGCTCTGACGACGCATCAGTGGCAGGTGGTGCTCGCTGAGAGCGACATCGTGGCATTCATCGTCGCCGTCGGCCTGCTCGCCCGCTCCGCCGCCTACGTGAGAGTGGCAGACGAAGCTGACTCCGCCGACGAGCTCCCCTTTCACCTCCGTCGAGATCGACTGCGTCTCGTCTCGTCCGCGCTATTCAGGCAACTCGATTCGGAGCGTCGCCGTGAGATCGCGCGGTGGATGCAACAGCTCTCCGACTGCTCCTCGGAGATGTAAGTGAAGTCGCCCGATGATGCTCGCATGCCGCGTCGACGTCGCGTCGACGCGGCCCCCCCTCACCCGGAGAGATCGTGACGGAGTCGGAAGAACACGGCTTGGATGGTCGCGAGTGTGCGGAAAAGCTCGTCGCGTTGCTGCGTGCACACGGCGGCGGGTTGCTCTGCCTTCAGCAGCTGCGTCGAACCGCAAACGTCGAAGTGCAGCGCGCTGCCCATCGTCAACTCCGAGAGCAGTTGACACGGCGGCTCTGGGGCGAAGTCCTCGCTCGGTCGTCGCTCAACGCGGCGTCGGGGTGTCTTCGCGAGAGTGTCGAGCTGGCGCTGCGTTCGATTCTCGTAGGCATGCTTGAAGCGCCTGTCTGCACGCCGCGTGCGTTCGGGAGATGGCTCGATGATCAGATACTCGACTCCATCGCCGACGCTCTCCAGCGCAGTGGTCCCTGCATGGAGTCACACCAACGAAAGACGATATTGTCCGCCCGCGCAATCAGACCGCCCTGCTGTTCGACGCGCCGGCGAGAGCGAGATGGCGACTACACACACGTCGGCTGATCGCGCTGCAGCAGCACTGTAGGGCAGAGATACCTGCGAGCCGGTGCTGTCACGTTCGGTATCGTTGCCGACGTCTCAGCGCCGGCAGCCAAGCATGCAACGGGCCCACCGCACGAGCGCTGGATGATGATCGTCAAGCAGGTCCCACAGTGCCGCGTCGCGAACACGGTCTTCCGAGCTCAGGATTGCCTGCATGGCGCGCCGACATCGGTGCGTGCGGCGGCGCCGTGCGTGCTGCGTAACGTGATGGTGGCGGGCGCGGGACCGGCGGATATACGCGAACGTGAGGGCAATTGCCAGTGTCGCTCCAGCCTCTTCGGGCGTCGCCTGCACATGCGGTGGCTTCCACTTCCAGCGCATCGGTGAAGGAGAGCTCGGCGGCATACTCTGCAACTTGGCGATGGAGCCGTTGCGCGCCATCGCCAAGGGCCGGATACGCATGCGGAGGGCCGCATGTCAGGCGTAGCCACCAAAGGCTGCGGGCATACTCCTCGCTCAAAGCTCCGGTAGCGGCCACCGACGGTGCCGTTTCAGCGCGCGGAGCGCTACGTCCTCAGGGGGCGCTATCCACGCGTCGTCAGGGCCTTGACGAAACGCCAGGTTGTTCAATTGGTAGGTGAGCATCGCAGTAAGGGCTGGCCATGTTGCGAAAAAGTCATCCTCCGAAGGCAACAGAATGAACCGATGAATTCCAAAAGCCACGGGTATCGACGTGGTGTTCCATCGCCGGACCACGACCCCATCGATGAGTCGCGGCAAGGTGCCCGTGGACATCCGAAGGCACGCCATTGACACTGCCTCTCGCGTGAGCCATCCGGGGCATCGCTTCAGCGCCACGCGCATCAGATGTAGAGGGTCCTTTCGCGCAGCGTGAGAGGCACGGTCGCGCCGACAATCATCGTCGGCCCACCGTCGGCCACCGGTGCCGTGTCGATCCCAGCGGATGTCCGTATCCCCGCGTTCGGCATTCCGCTTCCACTTGAGCACCGCCACGTGGCTGCACCCCAGAGCGCTCGCCACCGCCCGCGACGGCCACCCGTCGGCTAGCAGCGTCAGGCCGTCATTGCGTCGCTTCCTCATCTTGTCCGGGCTCATCTCGGGTCGCGCCATCCAGAAAGTCTACGTCGCAGCGCGGTAACTTGTAAAGCGTGCAATAGAGGGGTCGTACGCTGCCCCAATGAAGCAAAACATTGACTCCAACGCTGCCTCGCGAGCGACCGCCACGGCCCGCTTTCCAGAGGTGGTCGACGCGCCACGCGGTGCGGCTACGCGGCCACACAGCGCGCTCTCTCGCACTGCCAATCCGGCGTTGGAAACTCGCTCAACGCACGCCACGCGATGCGGCCGCTGTGGCGGCTGCCGTCATCCAGGCTCTCACATCAATGGCGCGCGCACGCGGTGCGTCCGATGGGGCCGGTCCTCGTGACGCGCGGACTGAGGCGCCACCCCCGCTTGGACGCGTCGACGCTGATGCTGCGCAGCGACGACGTCATGCTCACCAAAACGGAACTGGCCACCCGCCTGCTCGTGTCGACGAAGACCATCGAACGCTCGTGCTGTCCGTACCTGCAGCACGAACAACGAAAAGGCGCAACCGGCAAGCGGTTTCGTCGACGCTACGTCGAGCGCATCGCCTTGACGTTCTTCTCCGCGCGGATCGTGGATCCGCGTCCCATCTAACCGTTCACGGGACAGCCGCATGACAAAAAGTACAAACCCGCAGGAGACTCGCGCCCCTCGTGGTGTGGACCAGCCCACGTATACCGAGGCGCGTGGTCGGCATTGGGAGATCTGGCTCAAGGTTGCTACCTCTGGACCACGGCGGCGCGTGAAGACGTGGATCGAGGTTCGACACGACGGTGCCGGTGGCTCCCTCGTGGGGGGCGCCGAAGCTCGCGCGGTTCACGACGAGGTGTCGAAGCTTTGGAACTCGCGCTCGCCGCGTTGGGAGATCCTGCAGCACGTCGCACGGCCCGGGGCCGTTCTTACCTTGCAGGCGCTCTACGACACGCTCATCGACGAAGGTTTGGCTGGCGCCGATGCGCTGATGGATCGCTGTCGCGCCGATCATGAAGCCGACCGCGCTGTCGACGATGCGATGTCGGACGCGTCCGCACGCGTGACAGAACGCGACCTCATTCCGCTCGCGGAAGAATGGGAGCTGTCGTCGATGGATCGACAAGATGGGTTTGGCAGCATCACTGCTCGGACACGGACGCAAATGGTCTCGCGCATCATGCGCCTCCTGTCGCCCGAGACACTCGCGTGGCGCCAGGCGCGTTCACTGGCATATCGCGACCGGCGAACGCCGCCGTGCCGTCCGGACGTGCCGCCGTTTCCGGTGTCCGCGTTCAGCACGGAGCGCATCCGGCAGCATCTGCTCGACTCCTATACCCTCGAGCCGACCGAGCAGCAGGCGGAGCTCCTCTCGGATGCAGACCCGACGATAAGGACCCTTACGGCTAACGCCCTCAAGGGTCAGGGTGACGGCGCCGTGGCGGCATACAATGCGCTGCGCGTGTTCACCCGCTGGCTGATTGCGCGCGAAGTGCTCACCATGGATCCGCTGAGTGCACTCAAGCGCCCACGCGCCTCACAGAGCAAGATCACCAAGCTCGAGTGCACCGCGGACATCGAATTGCTGGCGTCGCGGTTGTCGAAACCCTTCGACGATGTCTGGCGCGTCATGTGCGGGACCGGTTTCGAGCCGACGGTCGCATTGACCTTGCGTGTCGCCGATGTCGATGGAAAGTCGCAGGAGAGCATTGGGAACGGGACGAAGAACCGCCTGCGTGTGCGGCGCGCCGAGGCGTCACCGCACGCGGGCAACGCACTCTTCAGGGCGGTGACGGCGGCCAAGCAAGAGGGACGCGCTGCGGTGTGGCCGTCGGCGACTGAACACGGAATCGGTGTGACGCGGTTTTCGCTCGCCAAGGCCGTCTCAGCGGCCGCAGGCGCACTCGTAAGCGAAGGACATGCGCAGTTCGAGGGTCTTACGCCGTACTCGGGGCGACACACCTTCTGTGTGATGGCCCTTCAGGGGGGCGCCACGATGCAGGACGTCGCCAACCAGCTGGGGCATAAGGACACCACGATGGTGATGCGACTCTACGGCGTCTGGGAGCCGCGGCAGGGCCGGATCCGCGCTGCCCTCGCGGCGCACGACACCACCACGGAGGCGGAATGACGTCTGCGCTGTCGACTTTGTCTCGGGGGTTGCCTGCGCTCGAAAGAACGTCTAGGCTTCCCTCGTGCGCTGTTGATACGCCGGCGGCATTTCCAAGGCATTTCCAACGCGCTTTTGGACGCCGGCAGAATGGCCCCAAAACGTCGTAAGTCGTTGCAGGATATAGGTCGCTCACATAGCTCAGTCGGCAGAGCACATCCTTGGTAAGGATGAGGTCACCGGTTCGATCCCGGTTGTGAGCTCTTTCCGGTAACCCCGTAAACCGTTCTGGTTTACGGGGTTATTGGTTTTGGACGTACTCGGGGCTCCCTGCGATTTGCTTCCGCTCCCCTCTACAGGGACCGGAATCTGCTGCTAAATCGTCGGATCAGCGCGGGGTCAGGCTGCGCCGGCCGCGCCACTACGTCATCGTGAAGAAGAACGTGGCGCCGTGCCCCGTCGCGCCTTCGGCCCAGATGCGGCCGCCGTGGCGCTCGATGATGCGTTGCACGGCGGCGAGGCCCACGCCTGTACCGTCGAACTCGTTCGGCGCGTGAAGCCGCTGGAACGGCGCAAAGAGGCGATGCGCCTGTGTCATGTCGAAGCCAGCGCCGTTATCGCGCACGAAGAAGACGTCTCGACCATCGACGGCCATCGTGCCGATCTCGATGCGTGCGTGCGCAGCCCGCGCTGAGTATTTCCACGCGTTGCCGATCAGGTTTTCCATGGCGGCGCGCATCAGGCTGGCATCGACATTACAGCGCAGGCCGGGCGCGACCTCGACCGTCACCTGGCGATCTGGGGACGCGAGACGCAGATTCGCCACGATCTCCTCGCACAGCGGCGACAGGTCGATCTCGGCGCGTTCGAGGGGCGCATTGCCCACCTGCGCAAGCGCCAGCAAGTCGCTGACGAGCTGGGTCATGTACGACACTGAGCGCTGGATGCGGGCCAGGCTGTCCACGACTGGCTGCGGCAGATCGTCGCCCACGGACTTCGAGATGACCGCGCAGTTCAGCGAGATCACCGAGAGGGGCGCGCGCAGGTCGTGGCTCACGGTGGCGTTGAAGGCCTCGACGTCATGCAACGAAGCTTCAATGGTACGGGTACGCTCGGCCACGCGGAGTTCGAGCGCGGCGTTGAGCTGCCGCACTTCCTCCTCGGCGAGCTTCCGGTCCGTGATGTCCTGACAGACGCCGACAAGGCGCGTAAGGGCGCCGTCGTCGTCGAGCACGGGATGCGCCCACGTGTGCAGATACCGCAGCGATCCATCGGGGCGGAAGATCCGCTCGTCGTGCGAGTACGGCACGTGCTCGTGGAAGACCCGGTTGGTCGCGTCGATCACCCGCTGCCGATCGTCCGGGTGCACCATGGCGAGGTAGGCGTCATAGCTTGGCGTGTAGTGCGCGCGCGTCATCCCGTAGATCTGGTAGAGCTCGTCCGACCACTCGGCGGTCGGCTCGCGGATGTCCCATTCCCACGTGCCCAGGTGCGCCACGCCCTGGGTATCGACCATCAGCTGTTCGCTGCGCCGGAGGCGGAGCTCGGCGCGCTTGAGCGCCGTGATGTCAGCGCCGATGCAGAGATAGCCCGTGATGGCGTCGCCCTCGCGCAGCGGCGAAGCCGTGTAGGTCGCCCACGCCCGCACGCCGCTTGCACCAAGCTCACCGGCGTCAAAGGTGGCGGCCACTCCACTGGCGAGGACCTGCGCCGAAAGGGCGACGAGGTGCCCGCGCGTCTCACCAGCGAAGAGCCCGGCGGCCGACGCGCCCACCGTGGCCGCTTCGCCCCAGCGCGCGCGGCCTGCGGCATTGACGTAGATGATGCGGCCGTCGGCGCCCGCGGCGTACACCTGGTTCGGACTCGAGTCGAGCGCCCACGTGAGCGCGGCAGTCCTGGAAGCGGAAGGCGGCGAGCTCATGGCAAAGGTTGGGACGAGGGATGCAGGGAAATTGGGAGGGACATGATGTCGAAGCACTCGGCACGCGGCGTGCCTGGCGAGGCGGCTGCCGCAAGATCCCGTTACTGCCGTGGTGTCTGCAAGTGTACTCGGGATAGGAAACTCGACCGGGGTGGTTGAGCATACACCGCGGTCGCTGGCCTCGTGAGCGGCGGCGCGTCGGCGTCGGCGTCGGCGCACGTGCGGGGGCGCGTGACGCCCATCGGCGACCTCGCCGAGCCAGGCTTGTTCCGCCTCGACTTGGCGGATGGTGAGGCTCACGACGAGCACCTGGTTAATAGGACTATTCGTCTCGGAGAGCACGGCCCGGTGCCGCCGCGGGCGAGCGCATGTGGCTCGGCGTCACCAAAATTCGCCCCGAAGCGACATTGCGGATTTCCAATCGATTGCCAGCGACGCTCGTAACCGCACGCTCCCGCCGCCCGCGCTGGTCAGCGGCACTCCATGCGCACAAGGCGAAGCAGTCGGTGGCGCGGGGCTATTGGGCCGGCCACTCCTGTGGTTCGAGTGGTTCGAGCGTCCATTCGGTGGTGAGGCGCATCGCGTTTGTGCTTCTGCGCGAGCTCACGCAAGCGTCAGCGAGCGCGACAGTGCAAGGAAGTGATGGCGGCCACTGAATCAACCCAGTCAAAACCGTCGTCGATCAAACGCGCCTCATCAGACGCATTCACCTGCATGGCGACGCTCACACCTAGCTTCTCGTACCACCGGACCCAACTCACATACCCCGGCATGAAACCGCTATGACCGTACGCGGATCCCAGCGATGTCGAGTCTACATGCACGCCCATACCGCGCCACTGGTGTACCTCTGCGGCAACGCCGTTGGGTTTGGCGATCGCTATGATCCACAACGAATCCGGGAAAATCCGACCACGCCTGAACGCGGTCATAAAATTCGCCAAATCCGTTGGCGTGGACGCAAACCCACCGCCGCCCCATTCAAATTGCGGATTGTAAATCAGTGCGCCGTTGCTCATCATCGCGTCCTGTCCGAACATGCTGCGTTCACCGTCATATCCCACCACAAGACGCTCAATCTTCGTGGATACCGATTGCGCGGTCGCATACAATTGCAACGGCGTGAGTATCTCCTGCTGAATGGCCGCGTACGCTCCCAACGGTTCAATCGCGTCCAGCACCATCGCCAACACGACATAATTCAGATCGCTATACCTGAACGTGCCCGTATCGGGGCAACAGGTGCATGCCGCCGGATCACATCGAGCCAATCATTCGTCTGTCGTTCCCGCGCTGGTTCGCGAATGAGGGCGTCCATAAACGGCCGATCGTACTCGCCAATGCCACCGGTGTGTTTGAGCAGCATGCGCGGGGTAATCCACGCGAATGCTGCGATCCCTGAAGCCGGGAGAAACGTTGCGACAGGGGCATCCAGCGACAATCGTCCATTGCCAGCGTCCCGCAGCGCTAAACCGGCAAAGAACATTTTACCAACGCTGCCGGCCAAGAACCGATCAGACGATGTCAGCGAGTCTCCACTGGCAAGTGATCGCACCCCGTGAACCGCGGTGACTGCACCGGGAAACATTCCCGGCGCGACAATCGCCACGCTGATTCCCGGCACCGGATTCCGTGCATGCATGCGTTGAACCAACGCCTTGGTACGTTCATTGAGTTGTGCGGTATCGCAGGAGGGTCTATGGCAGGCCGTCGTACCCAACAGGATCGCCGCGAACACCGGCGTCAGGGAAATGCGATCACCGCAGCCACGAATCATTTTTTGTACTCCGGCAAAAAGTCTCGGTACGTGGCTACTGCGCGCATGTATATCTGCGACAGCAGCCACCGGCAAACAGTTGTGCCGCTCCGGGGACGCACCTACGCAGCCCAGCAACACCGATGGGGAACGCATCGCGTTGACCGATGCACCGATTGACATAGGGGACAGGGGTATACAAACTTTCCCAAACGCTACCGAGGCGTTGGTCCACCTGCACTCCGGGAGTGATACAAATGCCCCTGACGCCCATGCCGACTTTCGATGACGCGGCGCTCCAAGCCGTCGCCTGCGGCTGCGGTACCCCGGACGAATCCGGACGGAAGGCCGTGGCCGTCGATCCCGACACCAAAACCCGCAATCTCAAGCGGCTCCGTCGCATCGAAGGACAGATCCGCGGGCTTCAAAAAATGGTCGAGGACGAGCGGTACTGCGCCGACATCCTCACCCAGATCTCGTCAGCACACGAAGCGTTGCGCGCGGTCGGACGGGAGCTCATGCGCAATCACCTCAAGCATTGCGCCGCCACGGCCATCGCCGCTGGCGGCGACGAACGCGACGCGATGTACGACGAGCTGGTCGACATGATGTACAAGCACAGCCGCTGATGAACACGCGCCTTCTCCACCCGTTGGGGCGCACGATCCTGACCGTCGCGCCGATGCTATTGGCGACCCCGGCCGCGGGGCAGGCACCGCCAGCTACGGCACCGATTACCGCGCTGCGCTTCGGGGCCATGGCCGAACCGACGGGGCGCACCACCAAGAACGTCACGATTCTCGTGCAGGCCGACACCGTGCTCCGGGTCGGCACTGGTACGGCGATGATTCCGAAAGGCGCGACCGTCATCGATCTTCGGCGCTACACGGCCATTCCGGGTCTCATCGATGTGCACACGCACGTCACCTTCGTGCGCGACAAGGCCACCCCGCTCGCTAACGGACCGCGCTCACGCGATTCGGTCATCGCGGCCGCCGCCACCAACTTGCGCCGCACGCTGGAAACGGGTGTGACCACCGTGCGCGATCTCGGTGCCAGCAATTACGCCGACATCGGCATTCGCGACGCCGTGAACAGCGGCGCGATGATCGGGCCGCGCCTGTTCGTGGCCGGGTACGGTCTCTCCAAGGTGACCACGCCACCGGTGGCCGGTCAGCCGTCGCTCGCGGCGCGCGGTCGCGTACGCGATACCATGGAGATCAAGGACGCGATCCAGGCGCAGGTCGACGCCGGCGCCGACTGGATCAAGATGTACGGCTCCACGGGCACCTACGCGAACACCACCGGAGTGCAGACGTTTACCGACGTCGAAATGCGGGTCGCCGCCGAAACGGCGCACCGGTTCAAGCGTCCCATTGCCATTCATTCCTACGGCGATTCCGGCGGACGTGCGGCGCTCCGCGCTGGCGCGGAATCGGTCGAGCATCCGGCGGGATTTGACGATGCGACGCTCGCCGAGTGGGCGAAACGCGGCACCATGTACGTGCCGACGATCGATCACAATCGGTTCTACGCGGAGAACGCGTCGCTGCTGGGCTACACGCGGGAGCAGGTGGCCGGCCTCGATTCCTTCCGGTTGTACAACCTCGAAACGGCCCGGCGGGCGCACGCCGCCGGTGTTCGCTTCGCGATGGGGTCGGACGCGGTCTGGTGGATGTTCGGCGAGAATACCCGCGAGTTGGGCTGGTTCGTGAAGGCGGGCATGTCACCGGCGCAAGCGTTGGCCACGGCGACGACCAACGGCGCGCTGCTGCTGGGGAAGCCCACCAAACTCGGGCGCATCGCGCCGGGTTTCTATGCCGATATCGTGGCCGTCGAGGGCGATCCGCTGCGCAGCATCAATGTGATCCTGGACGGCGTACGCTGGGTCATGAAGGACGGCCGCGTGGTCGTGGATAAGCGCTGAGGGCGCCCGCGCTTCGTGGTTTATTCGGGTTGCAAATCACGGGTGCATTGCAACCTGCTCTCAGCACGCGACTTGCGAGCGCGTCCGCGTCACACTACGTTGCAAGGCTCACCCCATTCGGGGAGAGATCCATCGGGGAGCCGGAAGACGGCTAAGCGCGCCCAGCGAATGCAGGCGGCGCACCCGGTGCAGAAGACGTCTGTGTGCTGTAGCACGGAGCCGGAACATGGCGCGCGAAAAGATCATTCTCGGTTGCACCGAGTGCAAAAACCGCAACTACTTCACCACCAAGAACAAGCGTCTTCACCCCGAGCGGGTGGAGTGGCAGAAGTATTGCCCGCGCTGCAATGCGCACAAAACGCATAAGGAAACGAAGTAGACATGACGGCTCCCGTCGAGGTTTCCCGTCCGGGACTCGGCACGCGGTTGGTCACGTTCTATCATGACGTGATCGCCGAGATGAAGAAGGTGACCTGGCCCGATCGCCCGCAGCTGCAGCAGGCGACGATCCAGATCATCATTTTCGTGCTGCTCCTTGGTGCGGTGATCGCCCTGGTCGATGTTGCGTTGCAGGCGCTGCTCGTGCGCCTGCCCGCGATGTTGCTCGGCCGCTGACCCCGCATATGTCCTTGTCGATGCTCGAGCACCGGTGGTATACGGTCCAGACCACGTCTGGCCACGAGAACAAGGTGCAGCGCCTGATCCAGCGAAAGATCGACATGGATTCGGCGGCGCCCGAAGATCGCCTGATTCGTCAGGCGCTCGTGCCCACGCAGGAAGTCGTGGAGATCAAGAACGGCAAGAAGGTCACGGTCGAGCGAAAGATCTTCCCGGGCTACGTGCTCGTGGAGATGGTCGCCAGCCAGGACACCTTGCACGAGGTCAACGCCATTCAGGGCGTGATCAAGTTTGTCGGGAAGGAAAAGGAGCCAACGCCGCTGCGTGACGACGAAGTCCGTCGTTTGTTGGGGCAGTCGGATCCGACCGAGGAAGCGCCGACGCGTGAGGAGATTCCATTCCTGATCGGTCAGGCGGTGGCGATTACGGAAGGTCCGTTCGCCGACTTCAACGGCACGGTCGAAGAGATCCTGTCCGACAAGGGCAAGGTCCGGGTGTCCGTCAGCCTGTTTGGCCGACCCACCAGTGTGGAGCTCGATTACCTGCAGTTACGCGGGTACTGAGTTCTTCGCAGGACGTCGCCACCACTCGACGAAAAACACCGTGGTAGCACGACCGCAGCGCCGGATGGTCCGGCCGCGGAACTTGCGATGAGGAAGACGCATGGCCAAGAAGGTCACTGGATTCGTCAAGCTGCAGATTCCTGCAGGCAAGGCGAACCCGGCGCCCCCAGTAGGTACGGCCCTCGGTCCGCAGGGTATCAACATCATGGGCTTCTGCAAAGAGTTTAATGCTCGGACGCAGGGCGGTGATATGATCATCCCGGTCGAGGTCACGATCTACGGCGACAAGTCGTTCACCTTCATTTTGAAGACTCCGCCGGCGGCGGAACTCATCAAGAAGGAGCTCGGCGTTGCAAAGGGCTCGGGTCAGCCGAATAAGGTGAAGGTCGGTACGATCACGAAGGCACAGCTCGAAAAGCTCGCCACCGTGAAGATGCCGGATCTGAACTGCGATTCGATGGAGAGCGCAATCGCCATGATGGCGGGTGCCGCGCGCTCCATGGGCATTGTGGTCAAGGATTGAGTCTCATGGCACAGAACGGGAAGAAGTACCGCAGCGCGAGCGAGCGCCGCGAACTCGGAAAGCCCTATGAGGCCAGCAAGGCGATCGAGATCGTGAAGCAGATGAGCTTCGCGAAGTTCGACGAGACGGTCGAAGTTGCGATCCGTCTTGGCGTCGATCCCCGCCATGCCGATCAGGTGGTGCGTGGCACCGTCGTGCTGCCCGAAGGCACGGGTAAGACGATGCGTGTCCTCGTCATCGCGGCGGGTGCCAAGGTGCAGGAAGCGCAGGACGCGGGCGCCGATTACGTCGGCACCGAATACCTCGCCAAGATCAAGGAAGGCTGGTTGGACTTCGACGTGCTGATCGCCACGCCGGACCAGATGGGACAGCTCGGCCAGCTCGGCCGCGTCCTGGGTCCTCGCGGCCTGATGCCGAATCCGAAGGCGGGCACCGTCACGTTCGACGTGGCGAAGGCCGTCAAGGAATCGAAGGGCGGTAAGATCGAGTTCCGCGTCGACAAGGGGGGCAATGTGCACGCCCCGATCGGCAAGGTCTCGTTCGGACCGGAGCAGCTGGCGACCAACCTCGCCGCGCTGATGGATACCATCGTTCGCTCGAAGCCGTCCGCGGCGAAGGGCGTGTACATTCGGAACGTCGCGATCTCGAGCTCCATGGGACCTGGCGTCACCATCGACACCACGCCGTACCGGTAAGAGGGAGACGCAACCATGAAAGCCAAGGCCAAGGCCAAGAAGAGCGACAAGCAGCTCCTTGTTGACAGTCTGAGCGCGAAGCTCGGATCGGCGCAGGCGCTGTTTTACACCGACTTCACCGGTTTGAACGTGAAGCGCATGACGGATCTCCGTCGCCGCCTGAAGAAGGCGGGTGTCGAGTACGTCGTGATCAAGAACACGCTGGCGCTCCGGGCGGTCAACGAGAGCGGGCTGGTGTCCCAGCGTCTGAAGGGCCCGACGGGGGTGGTGGTGGCCAAGGATGGCATCACTGCGGCCAAGGTCCTCTCCGATTTTGCGAAGGAGAACGATCAGCGGCCGTCCGTGAAGGGCGGGATCTATGAGGGCAACGCCGTAGACGAAGCAATGGTCAAGAAGTTGGCCTCGCTCCCGACGCGCGACGAAGCTCTGTCGATCTTCGCTGGCTACCTCAACAGCATCCCGATGATGTTTGCCCTCGCCCTCGACGCCCGCAAGTCGCAGCTCGAAGGCTCCAACTAAGTCCCCAGGCGTTCGCCTGATCACACGCCCCAGGCTCCCTGGGGGGCATTTACGGAGAGTACGACCATGGCTAACACGACCCTGAGCAAGGACGAGATCCTCGACGCGATCGGCGCGATGAGCGTCATCGATCTGTCCGAGCTCATCGAAGCGTTCAAGACGAAGTTCAACGTCACGATCGCCGCAGTTGCGGCGGGCGGCGGCGGTGCGGCGGCCCCGGCGGCCGCAGTGGAAGAGCAGACGGAGTTCGCGGTCATCCTCAAGGAAGCCGGCGGCAAGAAGATCCAGGTCATCAAGGTCGTGCGCGAGCTGACCGGCCTGGGCCTGAAGGAAGCCAAGGACCTGGTGGACGGCGCGCCGAAGGCCGTGAAGGAGAACGTCACGAAGGATGAAGCCGCCGCGATCAAGGCCAAGCTCGAGGCCGAGGGCGCGACCGTCGAAGTCAAGTAAGGCTTCCGACCGTTCTTCGTTTTAACTGCAGTTCCGTCGTTGTAACGCTCCTCCCCGGGGGAGCTGGTCACCGAAAAGTGACCGGCTCCGTCGGGGACGGAGCGCTTTGCGCCCCCGGTATCGCCGGATTCGGTGCACCCCGCACGTGGGTGAGCCCCTAAGGATATGATGAACCAGATCTCGTTCGCGAAGCTCGAGACGGGCATGGATATGCCCCATCTGCTCGACATCCAGACGCGCGCCTTTGAGTCGCTGCTCCAACTGGATGCTGCCTCGCAAGAGCGCGAGGATGTTGGCCTCGAGCGTGTTTTCAAGGACCTGTTCCCGATCTCGGACGTCCACGAGAATTTCTCGTTGGAGTTCGTTCGGTACAGCCTTGGTGAGCCCAAGTACTCTGTCGCCGAGTGTATCGAGCGCGACATGACCTACTCGGCGCCCCTCAAGGCCACGTTGCAGCTGGTCATCTTCGAGGATACCGGGGACGGCAAACGCCCCCGCAATATCATCGAGAAGGAAGTCTATCTCGGCGAGCTTCCGCTCCTGACCGAGCTGGGCACCTTCGTGATCAATGGCGCCGAACGCGTCATTGTCTCACAGTTGCACCGCTCTCCCGGTGTCGTGTTCGAAGAGAGCACGCACCCCAACGGGCAGCGGCTGCTCTCGTCGCGCATTATCCCCTTCCGGGGATCGTGGGTCGAGTTCACCGTGGACATCCACGATGTGATCTACGTCCACATCGACAAGAAGAAGAAGTTCCCGGCCACGGCGCTCCTGCGCGCGTTCGGCTACGGCGAGAACCGGGACATCCTGCGCCTGTTCTTCGCCGAGCGCGAACTCGATCTCACGATGAAGCGTGAGACGCGTATCGAACTCCGTGAGCTGCTCGGTGCCATTATCGCCGAGGACATCACCCTCGAAGGTGAAGTCACGCCCGATGATGCGCCCAAGGCCAAGACCAAGAAGGCCAAGGCCGAGCGCGAGCGCGCTGAGGCGGAGCTGCTGGTGCGTGAGGGAGACGAACTGACCGAAGAAGTACTCAACCGCCTCGTGCGGCAGGGTCTCGACAAGGTCAAGGTCTTCGCGTCGTACACGCAGATCGACCTGCGCGACGAACAGGACGCGATCGACCGCGGCGAGCGCGAAGTGCGCCGCACGCTGGCGCGCGACGTCGTCGATGCCGACACCGGTGAGGTCGTGGCCGAAAAGGGCGCGGTTCTCGTCGATGCCGTCATCAAGCGTATTCGCAAGGCCGACCTTACCAAGGTGCAGGTCTTCGTTGCCTCCGGCCGTGCCGAGTCGACGTTGATCAAGAACACCCTGGCGAAGGATCCGACGAAGCACGAGGAGGAAGCGCTCAAGCAGATCTATGCGCTCCTCCGACCGGGCGACGCGCCCAACCGCGAGACGGCCAAGCAGGCGCTCGAGCGTCTGTTCTTCTCGCCCAAGCGCTACGACCTCGGTCGTGTCGGTCGCTACAAGATCAACCAACGTCTGCGTCTCAACACGTCGATGTCGACCACCGTCCTCACGAAGGAAGACTTCGTGGAGATCATGCGCCAGCTCGTGGAACTCCACGAAGGCCGCGGCGATGTGGACGATATCGATCAGCTGGGCAACCGTCGTATCCGCTCGGTGGGTGAGTTGATCGCCAATCAGTTCTCCGTCGGTCTTTCGCGCATGGCGCGACTGGTCAAGGAGCGCATGTCGATCAACACCGATCCCGAGAAGATCTCGCTCGACGATCTCGTGAATGCGCGTACCGTGTCCGCCGTCATTCAGGCGTTCTTCGGCTCGTCGCAGCTCTCGCAGTTCATGGACCAGACCAATCCGCTCGCCGAACTGACGCACAAGCGTCGCTTGTCGGCGCTCGGACCTGGCGGCCTCACGCGCGAGCGTGCCGGCTTCGAAGTGCGAGACGTGCACTACTCGCAGTACGGCCGCATGTGCCCCATCGAAACGCCGGAAGGCCCGAACATCGGCCTGATCACGTCGCTGGCCTGCTACGCCCGCGTGAACGATCTCGGCTTCATCGAGACCCCGTACCGCATCGTGAAGGACAGCCGGGTGACCGGCGAAATCGTGTGGCTCGACGCGAACCGCGAAGAAGACGCGATCATCGCGCAGGCCAATTCGAAGCTCAATCCCGACGGGACGTTCGTCGATGATCTCGTGCTGTCGCGTAAGCGTGGTGACCTCCCGCTCACGCCGCCGGCCGACATCGATTACATGGACGTGGCGCCGGAACAGCTCGTGTCGATCGCCGCCGCGCTCATTCCGTTCCTCGAGCACGACGACGCCAACCGCGCGCTGATGGGCTCGAACATGCAGCGTCAGGCGGTACCGCTCCTGAACCCGCGCACGCCGTTCGTTGGCACTGGCCTCGAAGCGACGGTGGCCGTCGACTCGGGTGCCGTCATCATCGCGCGTCGTCCGGGTATCGTGACCAGCGTGACGGCCGACGAAATCATCGTCGATGCCGGCCTGATCGAGGGCGCGGTCGATTCCGATCGTCCGCTCGCGCGTCTCGGCCATCTCGACCGCTACAAGCTCAAGAAGTACTGGCGCACCAACCAGGACACCGCCATCAACCAGCGCCCGCTCGTGCGTATGGGGAAGACGGTGGCAAAGGGTGAGGTGCTGGCCGACGGTGCCGCCACGGAAATGGGGCAGCTCGCGCTTGGCGCGAACGTCACGGTGGCGTTCATGCCCTGGTACGGCCACAACTTCGAAGACGCCATCGTGCTCTCCGAGCGCCTGGTGAAGTTCGACGTGTTCTCGTCGATTCACATCCAGGAACTCGAACTGCACGTCCGCGACACGAAGCGTGGTCAGGAAGAAATCACGCGCGAAATTCCGAACGTCGCCGAAGAGTCGCTGGTCGACCTCGACGAGCGTGGCATCGTGCGTATCGGTGCTCAGGTGAAGCCAGGTGACATCCTCGTCGGCAAGATTACTCCGAAGGGTGAAACCGAGCTCTCGCCCGAAGAGAAGCTCCTCACCGCGATCTTCGGCGAAAAGGCCAAGGACGTGAAGGACAGCTCGCTCAAGGTGCCGCCCGGTATGGAAGGCGTGGTCATCGACGTGAAGATCTTCTCGCGCGTCGAAGACCAGGTCGTGGAAAAGGATCGTGGTGAGCGCATCGGTGAAGTGCGTCGTCTCGAGGGCGAGGAGAAGATCCGCGTCAACGAAGTGCGCGACATGGAACTGGCCGCGCTGCTGGACGGCGAGACCATCTCGCTGGCCCTCAAGGCCGGCACGGTGGAAGAGGCGATCGCCGCCGGCACCACCCTCACGAAGGACACCCTGAGCGGCTTGCGTTTCGCGACGCTCGACCTCAAGACGTTCCGCGTCGAGAGCAAGAAGGCCAACGATCGCGTGCGCGAAATCATCGATGCCGCGAACGAAGAGAAGGCCCGTATCGAAGAGCGCGCCGAAGAGCGCATCGACCGCATTCTGCAGCCCGATGAGCTCCCGCCTGGCGTGATCCAGCTGGTCAAGGTGTATCTGGCCGAGAAGCGTAAGATCTCGGTCGGCGACAAGATGGCCGGACGTCACGGGAACAAGGGTATCGTGGCCCGCATCGTCCCCGAAGAAGACATGCCGTTTATGCCGAACGGCCGTCCGGTGGACATCGTGCTCAACCCGCTCGGCGTGCCGTCGCGCATGAACGTCGGACAGATTCTCGAAACCCACCTTGGGTGGGCCGCGAAGCTGCTCAACTTCTACGCCAAGACGCCGGTATTCGAAGGCGCGAACGAGCGCGAAATCGGCTTGCTGATGAAGCTCGCTGGTCTCCGCTGGGCGCGTGAAACGCTCGAACTCGGCGCGTCGTCGTTCGACGCCACGCCGCAGGATGTGCGTCACTTGCTGTCCGACATCAAGCCGGATCGTCGTCTGCCGGATAAGGTCGAGTTGCTGGGCGATGCCAACCTGAACGACTTGTCGATGAAGGTCATGTCGGCCGAAACGAAGGCGCTGTTCAGCCGCGTGAAGGAGTTCGTGACGCAGGGTGCCCGCACCGTCGCCGAGCGCGAGCTCGACGGCGTGCGTGCGTCGCTGGCGATCCACCAGACGGCCGAGGGAGAGGCGGATGCCGATCTCAAGGCGGGTATCGCGTCGCTCGAGGCCGAAGCGGCCATGAGCCCGGTGGAGACGCTCCTGCGCATCGGCCAGCCAGCGCTTGCGGCCGTGCTTGCCGGCAAGGATGTCGATGTCGATGCGGCGGGCTCGGAGCTCATCCGCCTGGCGGGCCTCACGCCCACGGGTAAGGTGCGTCTGCGAGACGGTCGTACCGGCGAAACGTTCAACGCGCCGGTCACGGTCGGCGAGATCTACGTGCTGAAGCTCAGCCACCTGGTCGACGACAAGATCCACGCGCGCTCGATCGGACCGTACTCGCTCGTCACGCAGCAGCCGCTGGCGGGTAAGGCGCAGTTCGGTGGACAGCGCTTCGGAGAAATGGAAGTGTGGGCGCTCGAGGCCTATGGCGCGGCGCACACGCTGCAGGAAATCCTCACGGTCAAGTCCGACGACGTGAACGGCCGGAGCCGTGTCTACGAGGCGATTGTGAAGGGTCAGAACCTGCCGGAGCCGGGTATCCCGGAATCGTTCAACGTGCTGGTGAAGGAACTGCAGGCGTTGGGTATCAAGGTCACGCTCGGCGCCAGCGATGGCTCCGGTCATGAGTTGATCGACGCCGGCGGCAACGGTAACGGCGGGGAGGAATAACCATGATCGACTTCCGCAGCTCGCGCGAAGCCCGCGCGTCCGCGTTCGACTATATGTCGGTCCGAATCGCCTCACCCGAGGAGATCCGTGGACCGAAGGACCCGAAGGAGCGCGAACGGCTGGAAATGGCCGGTTTGCGCACCTGGTGGTCGTGGGGCGAAGTCACCAAGCCCGAAACCATCAACTACCGCTCGTTCAAGCCCGAGAAGGACGGCTTGTTCTGCGAGCGCATTTTCGGTCCGGTCAAGGACTGGGAATGCCATTGCGGGAAGTACAAGCGCATCCGCTATCGCGGCGTGATCTGTGACCGCTGCGGCGTGGAAGTCACGCTCAGCAAGGTCCGGCGCGAGCGCATGGGTCATATCGAATTGGCCGTGCCGGTCGCGCACATCTGGTTCTTCAAGACCCTGCCGTCCCCGATGGGCAACCTGCTCGACGTCACCCTCCGTGACCTCGAGAAGGTGATCTACTATTCCAACTACATCGTCATCGATCCGGGCTCGCAGGAAGTGCGTGAGCGCCAGCTGCTCGACGAAGACGAGTACCTGACGCTACGCCAGAAGGCCAAGGCCGACGGCGATGCGGCGTTCCAGTGCGACATCGGTGCGCCGGCCGTGCGTGAATTGCTCAAGCGTCTCGACGTCGATACGACGGCCGAGGAGCTGCGCGCGTCCGTCGTCGGTGAGACGTCGCAGCATCGCAAGAAGCAGATGCTCAAGCGCCTGAAGATCGTCGACGCGTTCCGCACCAGCGGCGAGGGTGGAGAAATCCGCAACCGTCCGGAGTGGATGATCCTCGACGTGATTCCGGTAATCCCGCCCGACCTGCGGCCGCTCGTGCCGCTCGACGGTGGTCGCTTCGCCACGTCCGACCTGAACGATCTGTATCGTCGTGTCATCAACCGTAACAACCGTCTTCAGAAGCTGATCTCGCATCGCGCGCCGGAAGTCATCCTGCGCAACGAAAAGCGTATGCTTCAGGAAGCGGTGGACGCGTTGTTCGACAACGGCCGTCGCTCCAAGGCCATTCGTGGCCGTGGCAAGCGTCCGCTCAAGTCGCTGTCCGACATGCTCAAGGGCAAGCAGGGCCGGTTCCGTCAGAACCTGCTCGGCAAGCGCGTGGACTACTCGGGCCGTTCGGTCATCGTCGTGGGTCCGGAGCTCAAGCTGCACCAGTGCGGCTTGCCCAAGGCCATGGCGCTCGAACTCTTCAAGCCGTTCATCATCCACAAGCTGGTGGAGAGCGGTGAAGCCGAAACCGTGAAGCGCGCCAAGAAGATCGTCGAGCGTGAGAACGCGATGGTCTTCGAAGTGCTCGAAGGCATCATCAAGGATCACCCGGTGCTGCTCAATCGCGCGCCGACGCTCCACCGTCTGGGTATCCAGGCGTTCGAGCCGGTGCTCGTGGAAGGCAAGGCCATTCGTATTCACCCGCTCGTCTGCGCGGCGTTCAACGCCGACTTCGACGGTGACCAGATGGCCGTGCACGTGCCGCTCTCGTTCGAAGCCCAGATCGAGGCGCGCGTGCTCATGCTGTCGTCGAACAACATTTTGAAGCCGTCCGACGGACGCCCCGTGGCCGAGCCCTCACAGGACATCGTGTTGGGTTGCTACGTGGCCACGAAGGCGCCGACAAGCTTCGACAACATCACCATGAAGGACCCGGTCGCGGTGGCCAAGCTTCCGTCGATGACGACCCTCGCCGAAGTGGAACTGGCGATCGCGAACGGCCGCGCTACGTACCAGACGCCGATCCGGTGGCTCGACAAAACCGAAGAGGGCGTGACGTGGATCCCGACGACCACCGGCCGCGTGCTGTTCAACGCGATCGTGCCGAAGGGGCTGCCGTTCCTGAACAAGGACATGAAGAAGAAGGCCCTCGGCGAACTCGTCTTCCAGAGCTACCGGAATGCGGGCCTCGCGGAAACGGTGGCGCTGCTCGATCGCCTGAAGGAGTTCGGTTTCCGCAACGCAACGCGTGGCGGTGTTTCCATCGGTATCGAAGACCTGCACATCCCGAAGGAAAAGGAAACGTTGCTCAAGGAAGCGTCGGAGCGTGTCGAACGCTTCCAGCGCGCCTACGCCACGGGCAACATCACGAACGGTGAGCGCTACAATAAGGTCATCGATACGTGGACGCACGCGAACACGGACGTCGCCGACGCCATGGTCAAGACCATGCGCGAATCGCAGGGTGGCTTCAATCCGGTGTTCATGATGTTCGACTCCGGCTCTCGTGGTTCGCGCGACCAGATCCGTCAGTTGGCTGGTATGCGCGGCCTGATGGCCAAGCCGCAGAAGAAGCTCACGGGTGGTATCGGCGAAATCATCGAAAATCCGATCAAGTCGAACTTCCGTGAAGGCTTGTCGGTGCTCGAGTACTTCTCGTCGACGCACGGAGCCCGTAAGGGTCTGGCCGACACGGCACTCAAGACGGCCGACGCCGGCTATCTCACGCGTCGACTCGTCGACGTGGCGCAGGACATGACGATCCAGGAAGAGGATTGCGGGACGATCCTCGGCCTCGACACGGCGGCGCTGAAGGAAGGCGAGGACGTGATCGAGCCGCTGGCCGAGCGTCTGGTCGGTAACGTGGCGGCCGAGGATATCCTCGACCCCATGGAACGCGATGAGGCGGGACGTCCGCGCATGCTGGCTGAGGCGGGCACGCTGATCTCGGAAGAGACGGCGCAGCTCATCGAAGATTCGGGCATCGAAACGGTGAAGATCCGTTCCGTGCTCACCTGTGAAGCGAAGCGCGGCCTGTGCCGCATGTGCTACGGTCGCAACCTGGCCACCATGCAGATGGTGGATCTGGGCGAAGCGGTCGGCATCATCGCGGCGCAGTCCATCGGCGAGCCGGGTACGCAGCTCACGCTCCGTACCTTCCACGTCGGTGGTACGGCCTCGCGTATCGCCGAGCAGACGATCAAGCGCGTGAAGTACGACGGCGACATCGTCGAGTACGGCGATCGCCTCGTGTACGTCATCAACAAGGACGGAGACAGCATCGTCACGTCGTACGAAGGCGACGTGAACATCAAGTCGGCGAAGGATGGACACGTGCTCGCACGCGTTCAGGTGCCGCTCGGTGCCACGATGCTGGTGCCCAACGGTGGCAAGCTGGTGCGCGATGAAGATCGTCGTGACGCCCGCCTGTTCTCCTGGGACCCGTACACCAACCCGATCATCGCCGACGTCGAGGGAACGATTCGCTTCGTGGATCTCGTCGAAGACGAGTCTTTGTCGGAAGAGCTCGACGAACTGACCGGTTTGCGTCAGCGCGTCGTGATCGAAGACCGCGAGAAGAAGCTCCACCCGCACATCGAGATCTGGCAGTCCAAGGGCGGCAAGGAGAAGCGCGTGCGCGACTTCATTCTGCCCGTGGGCGCCATCATCACGATCGAGGATGGACAGGAAATCACGGCCGGTCTCACGATCGCCAAGGTCAGCCGCGAGGCGTACAAGACGCGCGACATCACGGGTGGTTTGCCGCGAGTCGCCGAACTGTTCGAAGCGCGTCGTCCGAAGGATCCGGCTACGATCTCCGAGATCGACGGCTTCGTCCGCTTCGGCGAAATCAAGCGTGGCAAGCGTGAGGTGTTCGTGCGCCCCGCCAGCATCGAGAACGGTCAGTGGATCGTCGACGAGGCGCAGGCGGAGCAGGTGTACGAAGTGCCGTCGGGCAAGCACTTGCGTGTGCACGAGGGCGACCGCGTGCGCGCCGGTGACCGTATCTCCGAAGGTCCGGTCAACCCGCACGACATTCTGCGCATCAAGGGACCGCGCGCGGTACAGGAGTATCTGCTGAACGAAGTGCAGGAGGTCTATCGCCTGCAGGGCGTGAAGATCAACGACAAGCATATTGGCGTGATCGTCAAGCAGATGTTGCAGAAGGTGCGTATTGTGGAGTCCGGCGATACGGAGATGCTCGAAGGCGAGCATGTCGATCGCGCCGCGTTCCGCCTGGGCAACGATGCGGCCAAGAAGGCGAAGATCCGTCCGGCAACGGCGGAACCGCTCCTCCTCGGCATCACGAAGGCCTCGCTCACCACGCAGTCGTTCGTGTCGGCGGCTTCCTTCCAGGAAACCACGCGCGTCCTCACCGACGCGGCCATTCGTGGCTCGCGCGACGACTTGCTCGGTCTCAAGGAGAACATCATCATCGGTCACCTCATCCCTGCCGGTACGGGTATGTACCGTTACCAGGAAGTGGATGTGGAATCGGATGCGCTCCCCGAGCCGGAACCGCTGCCGGAAGCCCTGGAGCCGAACTTCGAAGCGTTGCTGCCGGCATTCGAGCCGAGCGCGTTTACGATGCCGGATCTGGAGTAGTCGCTGAGTACTGATACAGAAAAGGGCGGTCCCGCATGGGGCCGCCCTTTTCGTTCCTGATCCCTAAAAAGCCCAGTATTCAGTGCTGAGTGGTCTGAATTCAGGCGCCAGACTGGGTATAGTGGTCAGAGTTCAGCAACGGCAGTGCACAGTGTTGAGCGGTTGTCTAGCCGATACGCCGCAGGCGTTTGCGCAGGCCGTAGAGCATCATTCGGATTCCACAGCACTCATCGAGGAGTGGGTCGATCTCGGCGTCGAATAGTGCCAGCGCTTGCGCGAGGAGCATCTGCTGCTCGACTTCATTGGCGGACCCAATGGCGTGACCTACGAATTGCGCGAACTCGGCCCGGGTATCCTTGCCCGCGCCTTCACCAACGTTGAGCGCGATGGAGAGTGAGGCGCGGAGCATCTGGTTGCGCAGCCCCGGGGAGGTTCGGCCGATAAGACGCTCCCTCCGTTCGACCGCGCGATGCAGGTCAACGGCGAACGCGCGCGCCCGCGCAAGCACCACGAGGTTATTCGGGTTGTTCGGCATGGAGCGAGGATATGCCACCCGCCGCCAAGTGCGTGACCCTTCGTACGCACCCGACACCATCCCCACGCACCACCAAACCCGCTCGGTACTGTGGACTGTCGTTGCTGAACTCCGAACACTATACCCAGTCTGAAGCTCGAACTCAGACCACTCAGCACTGAGTACTGAGGCAGTTCAGTCCAGCGGCCCGCGCGTCCGTCTCAGTCGACTCACCTTCGCCGTGTCCAGCCACGCATTCACTTGCGTCGCCGCGACCGGAAAGGCCTTCCGTGGATCCGCCGCCGACGCCATGGCTTCCGACATGCGCGTGAAGCGTCCATCGCGCACATCGGTGAAAATCGTGAGCACAACCACCGAGTCCCCGCGCGTACTGACCATGCCGCTTACGACGTAGTCGGCTCGTAATCCCCAGCCCACGCTCATGCGGTCGGGCGGCATGTTGCGCGTGGCGCGGTCGGTGAGTTCGTCGGAAACCACGTCGTACTTGTCGGTGGGCAGCGCGGCCCGCACCTGGTGCGCGACCTCCCGCGTGATACCCGTGAACTCGCGTTTGCCGGTCGCGTTGGAGTAATTCGTCACGACGACGCGCACCCGCCCGTCGGAGGGCGGCGCCATCATTGGCGTCAGCGTCATCGGCGCGCGTGGCACGTCGATGCGCGCCGACTGCGGCAGGCGCATCATGGCGCTGTCCATGTGCAGCAGCGCGCGCGCGAGCGAGTCGGCGAAGATGCGCCCCACTTCGGCCATCAGCAGCTCGCGGTCCACCGAGGTCGTCACGCCGTTCGCGCTGCGCACGAAGATGCGTGTTTTGGATTTCGGTGCGGACATGCCGGGAATGTCGACGGTCGGCGCCTGGGTGGCCGTTGCGGTGGCACTGCGCTGTACGGTCGCGGCGGCGGCCTGTCGCTTGGTGACGGCGGCGGCGATCGCCAGCGATTCCGCGCGCGTGAGCACCACGGCCACCGGCATCGGGTTCGCGCCGTCACTCAGGTCGCGGTACACGGTGTCCACGCGAGCCGCTCCCGTTTCCGGCGGCGCCACCGACATCGTGCGCGCGCGATCCCCGCCGGGGCCGGCATCGCGCGCGTCGGGCATCGAATCGGCGGCCGCAAGCGCCGCGTCGCGCTGCGCGCGTTGAATGCGCTGAGCGGCCACGTAAGAGCCCACCGCGATCACGATTCCGCCGACCAGCATCGCCGCGCGCGCCCCGGTCCGAGAGCGCGTACGGCGTATGGGCAGGGCCGGGCCGCTCGACATCGGCGGCAACGCTTCGAGCTCGGCGAGGAGCGCCCGCGCCGATGCCGGCCGCTTGTTGGCGTCCTTCTCGAGACACTGCATGATGAGCCGCGAGAGCGGCTCGGGAATGTCGGCGTAGGAGAGGTGCGGTGCCGCCGGCATCTGGGTGAGCTGGGCCGCCAGGGTCGCTTGTGGCGAGCTCCCCGAGAACGGCGAACTGCCGGTGAGCAGTTCGTACGCCAGCAAGCCGACGCCGTAAATGTCGACGCGGTGATCCGCTGCCGGATCGGCCGCCAATTGCTCTGGGGCCATGTAGGCCGGCGTCCCGATCGCCATGCCGGTACTGGTGCCGCCGTGTACGGGAATCGACGCGCTCAGCGCCTTCGCCACTCCGAAGTCCGTGACCAGCGCGTGCATCCCCGTCGTCAGGATGTTGTCGGGCTTGATGTCCCGATGCACCACCCCACGCTCGTGCGCGTAGGCCAGCGCGTCGACCACGTCGTGCAGGATGCGTACGACATCGCGCGGTGCGAGACGCTTCGCCTTGTTCAACGTGCCGCGTAGGGATTCGCCTTCGATGTACGGCATCGAGAACCACAACAACCCGTCGTCGTCGCCGGCGGCGAGCAACGGCACGATATGCGGATGCTGCAGTTGCGCCGCTAGCTGAATCTCGCGGCGGAAGCGCTCCACGTTCACACCGGCCGCCAGCTCGGGCGGCAGCACCTTCACCACCACGCGGCGCTGCAGGGCGCGTTCCGTGGCCACAAAGACACGGGACATGCCGGCGCCGCCGAGTTCCCGTTCGATCAGGAACTCGCCGTCGAGGGCGCGTTGGAGTCGGGCTTGGAAGTCGCTCACGGCATACTCACGGAAAACCAATGGTCCGGTGTGGTCACTGCGCGTCACCCTCCAGTCTACCACCGGAGGTGACTCGGGACCTGATTCGCGCACCTTCCTACCCTCAGGTACGTTTCCCCGGTCCCGCTGTTAAGACACCCGCAGGAGCCGGCAGCGATGCCGCGGAGTTCCCAATGCGTACGTCCAAACGTCTGCTGGCGATTCACCGCTATGCCCGGCGTCGTGCCCCCGTGGTGCTGTCCGCGATCGTCTTGCTCACCGCGGTGACGGGCTGCGCGAGCACGTCCGCCAGCAAGAGCGGGGACTTCGGCACCGGCAGCGTGCAGACGGCGATTATTCAGAACGCGCAGGGCGCCGCGACCGGGATCAACATGGTCTCGACCACGGAGGTCAATAGCGCGCTGATCAACGCGCCCGTCGAGAAAGCCTGGGCGGCACTGCAGGAAGCCTACGCCACGCTCACGATTCCCGTCACCGAGTTGAACCAGCAGACGCGGACCATCGGAAACAACACCTTTCGGGTCCGGCGCCGCATCGGCGATGTGCCGACGATGCGGGCGCTGGATTGCGGTGGCGACTCGGGGATGCCTAACGCCGAGACGTATCAGCTGCTGCTGACGGTCAAGTCTCGGATCATCCCGAACGACGCCGGCGGCAGCGTCGTCCAGACCACCCTCGAGGGAACGGGGAAGAACGCCACCACGGCGGCCAGCAGCGATGTCCGCTGCTCGTCGATGGGCGCCCTCGAAAAGAAGATCGCCGACCTGGTCAAAGCCAAAGTCGCGGCCAAGTAGGCGGCTCGGCCTGCCGAAGCTTGCCACCCCCGGTTGACCCACCCGCCGACCCGGACTAAGCTTAGGGTTCTGTTCCGTGCCGCCGTGGCCTCCTGTACCTCTGGCTGCGGCGATCCACGTAGATGTCGGAGTTCGAACACCCGGTCGGTCAGGCCGTCCGGGCAACCATACTAGAATGCCTACGATCAATCAGCTGGTCCGCCGCGCCCGTAAGGACGTGGTGGAGAAGTCCAAGGCGCCCGCGCTGAAGAGCAATCCGTTCAAGCGTGGCGTGTGCACGCGCGTCTACACCACGACGCCCAAGAAGCCCAACTCGGCGCTGCGCAAGGTTGCGCGTGTTCGTCTCACGAACCAGCTCGAGGTGACGGCCTACATCCCCGGCGAAGGACACAACCTGCAGGAGCACTCGATCGTGCTCGTGCGTGGTGGTCGTGTCAAGGACCTTCCCGGCGTGCGTTACCACATCGTTCGCGGCACGCTTGACGCATCGGGCGTCAACGGCCGTAATCAGAGCCGTTCGAAGTACGGCACCAAGCGCCCCAAGAAGGGCGCCGCGGCTGCTGCAGCCGCCAAGGGAGGTAAGAAGAAGTGAGCCGCCGCAAAAGCGCAGTAAAGCGCACCGTACTTCCTGACGCTCGCTACGACAGCCAGACCGTCTCGAAGTTCATCAATAACCTGATGATTCAGGGCAAGAAGTCCACCGCCGAAGGCATCTTCTACGGCGCGATGGACATCGTGGAAGCCAAGACCAGCCAGCCGGGTGTGGGCGTGTTCAAGCAGGCGTTGAACAACCTCAAGCCGGTGGTCGAAGTGAAGAGCCGTCGCGTCGGCGGTGCCACGTACCAGGTGCCGGTCGAGGTCCGTCAGGATCGTCGCTCCGCCCTCGCCATGCGCTGGCTCATCGGGTATTCGCGCGACCGCAACGAGAAGTCGATGGCCGAGAAGCTGGCTGCCGAAGTGCTCGCTGCAAGCCGTGGCGAAGGCAATGCGATCAAGAAGAAGGAAGACACGCATCGCATGGCTGAAGCCAACAAGGCGTTCGCGCACTATCGCTGGTAGCAACGCAGCGATTGGCTGTTGGACCAAGGTCGGGTCACACAGCCGGCACGATTATTTCAACTGCCTCGGGATATCCCGGGGCAGTTGTCGTTTCGGTGCTGGCATCGTCACAGTTTCGGCCTCGTTGTTTTACTGACGGCATGAAGCGTTGCCCGCCTGAAGTGACCGCGTCAACTTGATGTGGTGCGCTGCCTCACTACCGAGGTCGCGAAACGGCAAACCCGACGGAAGTCGGGGACGCAAAGCTTCGGGGCTTACACGTGGTCCGCCACGTCAGCCGGCCGAGTTACCGAACGAACCCGCTCGCGGAGTTGCAGTGCTCAATCGCGCGATGTCGCACTCCCGACTCATGGCCCTCTCTGGGGCGATGCTATTGCTGGCATCCTGCCGGTCGGCCAACCCGACCACGGCGCTGGATCCCAACGGTGGCAGTCGGGTGTCTCTGGATGCGATGGTCTCCGGACCATCGATGCGTAACGACGCGGCGTCGCAGCTGGCCGTGCTCCGCTACGCGAATCGCCTTCCCCGGATCGACTTCCCGACCGTCCGCCCGGAGTGCCTGACGCAAGGCGAAAACTTCGGGGCGTGGACCGTGCGCTTCGACGGATACGGCTGTGTGGCCGTGGACGGCGAAGGACGGCAAGCGTCGCTCGCGATGGGCCCCAGGGCGGCGCAGAAGGACTACATGACCCACGCGCCGATGGTACTCGGTCCGCAGTACGGCAGCCGCCTGGTGATGCATACCCGCCTCGAGACGACGGCACAGCTGCGCAACGGCACCCCGAACCCCTGGGAAGTCGGGTGGGTCATCTGGCAGTACACCGACGATCAGCGCTTCTACTACTTCATTCCGAAGCCCAACGGCTGGGAACTGGGTAAGCGCGATCCCGCGTACCCGGGCGGTCAGCGATTCCTGGGCTCAGGCTCGGAGCAGACCTTCCCGATCGGCCGGACCTACGACGTCACGATCGTTCAGGTCGATGCCGCGATTGCGGTGTTCGTCGATGGCCACGAAATCGTCCGGCTCCGCGACCAGGAGAGCCCGTATCGGAAGGGGCGCATCGGCATCTATGCCGAAGATGCGACGGTCAAGGTGCACTCGGTGCGGGCGCTCTAGCCCGCGCCTCGCCGCCGCTTCGGTTGCCAGATGATGGCCCTATCACTTATGCGGCATCGTGTGGCATGGCCTGAAGGCGAGCTGAGACCAGGAATCCGCTTGCGGTGACCTTACCCGCGTTTGTGACGTCTATCGCAGAACGTCACACCGCTGGTATTGTCATGCACTCAACATCCCGTGAACCGGCGGACCCAGCCTGGGGTCGCCAGATCCGACTGCTAGGATTCGGTTCACGGGGGATCTCTGTCCCCAGTTCCATTGCCGCTCTTCTCCGCATCTCCGGAGCCGTCGCGCCGCCGCGTTCGGGCATCGAGAGTGACCGTTCTGGTCGCGCTCGTCTGTCTGGCTGCGGCGTCGGCTCGCGCTCAGGGTACTCCTGCCGAGCGCTACAACGCCGCCATGAACGTGGGCTACGCGGCGAAGACGCGCGGTGATACCGCGGCCGCCCGATTGAGTTTCGAGCAGGCGCTCGCGGCCGACACGAGTCAGGCCATCCCTCGTATCGAACTCGGGTACCTCGCGCTCGCTGGCGGTGATCGACCGCGCGCCGCGGACTTCCTGCGACAAGGCGTCGATCGTGATCCGTCGCGCCCCGAAGTTCATCGCCAGTTGGGATACGTGCTGATCAGTCTCAAGCGCACGCGCGAAGCCATCACGGCGTTCGAAGGCATCGCGAAGACCACCAGCGGGCTCACGCCGGTCGATCATCTGGCGCTGGGCTATCTGTATGACGATGTCGGTCGTGAGAAGAGCGCACTCGCCGCATTCAAGGCGGCGTCGCTGGCCGACGACACCATCGTTTCGCTGCCCGCGCAGCGCGCGTTGCGCGTGAAGCAGGGACCTGGCACGTCGTACTTTTCCGAAGGTTATCTCGCGCCGTTCTACCAGACGCGATTCAAGAACACGATCGCCACCGGCTTCACGCGCCTCGGTATCGAGAGCGGCAGTTCCTGGGGGCAGGCGGCGTACACATCGCTGCGCGTGACGCGCGATTCGAAATCATCGGGCGGACTTCAGTCGCGCGTGCTCAGCGACAATGCCGCGATTCTCGCCGGTGGTGTGCGCGTACGCCCGGCGCGCGGCCCGATCTGGTTGTACGCTGAAGTGGGCAGTGCCCGCTCGTTGTTATCGGGTGCGGAGAATAGTTGGACGCGCGACATTCGCGCCGGTGCGTATGTGATCCTCGCGCACGAACTCCAGCTTCGCGACGGCTCCAACGTGCGCCTGCTGACCGACCTCTCGGGTGACGTGAGCTGGTACGAGCGCTTCGACAAGAACGTGATCGGCTACATGCAATTGCGTGAAGGATTCCGCGTCGGCTCACTCGCCACCAAGGCCGTCGATTTCTTCGCGCGCGGGTGGGTGGGGTACGACAGTCGCGCCGACTTCTTCAATCGCGCGGCGGAAATCGGTGGCGGCGTGGCGCTGCGGCCGGGACACGGTTTCGTGTTCCTCGCCGAAGGCATCGCCGGCCGCTACATCATGGAACCCCCGGCGAGTACCAACCGGCGGTATCAGGACTGGCGCTTCACGGCGGTCTATGGGTGGCGCACGCTCAAGCCGTTGCATGACCCGACGACGGGAGACCGCAAGTGACGAATTATGAAATGGCGATCGCGATCATCGCGGTGTTCTATGTGATCTTCGCGCTCGACGACCTGTTCTTCGATATCGTGTACTGGCTCGGCCGCATGTTCAACTGGTGGGAGCGGCCGGTCGTCACCACCAAGGAGCTGAAGGACGTCAGCGAGTGGCGCATTGCGATCGTCACGCCGGCCTGGAAGGAGCAGGATGTGATCGCGCGCATGTTGATGTACAACCTGCCGCGCATCGACTATCAGCGCTACGACTATTGGATCGGCACGTACAAAAACGATCCGGATACGCGCCGCGAAGTCGACAAGGTGCGTTCGGTCTATCCGAACGTGCGCAAGGTAGTCACTGAAAACGACGGGCCGACGTCGAAGGCCGATTGCGTGAACGCCGTGCTCGCGGCGATCGCCGAGCACGAAGAGCGGGCCGGTCTTCGCTACGATCTCATCATTTTCCACGACGTCGAGGACCTGATTCATCCGCAGGAACTGCGGCTGCTCAACTGGTACTTCCGTGGCGAGGGTGCGGACTTCGTACAGCTGCCGGTGCTGTCCACGCCGCCGTACTGGTACGACTTCGTGGCCGGCACATACATCGACGAATTCGCCGAGCAGTACACGAAGAACATGTTCGTGCGCGAGAAGGTGTGGGGGTTCGTGCCGTCGGCCGGTGTGGCCACGTGCGTGCGCCGCAGCGTGATCGACCAGCTGATGGAAGAACGGAACGGCGTGCCGTTCGCCACCAACTCGCTTACCGAAGACTACGATCTCGGCCTCGGACTGACGGTGCAGGGGCGCCCGACGCGCTATCTGCATCAGTATGTGAGGTCGAGTGAGGAGCCGAGCGCGCCCGAGGAGCTGGTGGCCACATGGGCGCCGTTCCCGCAAACGTTCAAGACGGCCGTGCGTCAGCGTACCCGCTGGATGGCCGGTATCGTGTTCCAGGGGTGGGAACACTGGGGATGGCCCACGGGACTCAACTGGATTCTCGCGCACGATCGCCGCGGCCCGTTGGGGTATCTCGTGGTGCTCGCGGGCTACGTCCTGGTCGTGTACTACGCCGGGTATCAGTGGATCAAGACCTTCAGCCGGCCGGAGCTGCCCGATCTCGTGCAGAACCCGTGGTTCCAGTGGCTCTTCTGGATCGGCTTCCTGTTCATGCTGAATCGGTTGCTGCAGCGCGCGCTGGCGACCGGTCGCCTGTACGGATTCTGGCAGGCCATGCTGGCGATCTTCCGGACCCCGTTCAGCAACATCGTGAATCTCGTGGCGACGATGCGCGCGGCGCTGCAATACACGCGCTCCCGGCGCACTGGCATTCCGATGAGCTGGGACAAGACCGAGCATTCCCTGCCGCCGCAGGTTGGTGCGCAGATGCGACTGGGTGAGCGCCTGATCGAGGAGCGCAAGCTCACCACGCAGCAGCTGGTGTTGGCGCTCAAGCAGCAGCGCGAGCATGGCGGTCAGCTGGGCGCTATTCTGGTAAATCAAGGTGTCGTCTCGCGTGACGACATCGAGATCATCGTCAAGACTACGAAATCATGAGCACCTCGCGCTGGCTGACTCCGATGCGTGGCGGAATGCGCGCGATCGAACCCAACGAACCGCCTCACGTCCTGGCGGTCGTGGGTACACGCCCCGAGGTGATCAAGATGGCGCCGGTGGTGCGGGCGATCCGCGAACGCGGGCGCGTGCGTGTCACGCTGGTGTCCACGGGTCAGCATCGCGAGTTGCTCACGCGCGCCTTCGACGATGTGGGCATTCAGCCCGATATCGCGCTCACGCTCATGACGACGAACCAGACGCCAAGCGAGTTCGTGTCACGGTGCATCACGGCGCTGGACGAGGTGATGGTGCAGTCGAAGGCGAGTGTGGTGTTGGTGCAGGGCGACACCAGCAGTGCGATTGCCGGCGCAATGGCGGCGACGTGGCGGTCGATTCCGGTGGGTCATGTCGAAGCGGGGCTGCGGTCGTTCAACTTCCAGGAGCCGTTCCCCGAGGAATTCCATCGTCGTGTGGTGGGCGTGGCCTCGCAGTGGCATTTCACGCCGACGGCGGAAAGCCGCGACAACCTGCTCCGCGAAGGCGTGCCGATGCACCGCATCTTCGTCACGGGCAACACGATCGTCGACGCGGTGCGGCAGATGGATCTGTCGCATCCGTACGAGAATCCGGCGCTGGCTGCGCTGGGCGACGGACGCGTGGCCCTCGTCACGGCGCACCGTCGGGAGAATCACGGGGCCGCGATGCGCGACGTGGCTCGGGCGGTGCGCCGTCTGATCGACGCCGTCCCCGATCTGCAGGTGGTATTTCCGCTGCATCCGAATCCGAATGTGCGCGGCACCTTCATCGAAATGCTGGGCACGACGCCACGCGTCCTGCTGACGGAGCCGCTGGCGTATCGGGACCTGTTGAAGCTGATGCACCGCAGCACGCTGATTCTGTCCGACTCGGGCGGTTTGCAGGAGGAGGCGCCGTCGATGGGTCGCCCTATCCTGATCCTGCGGGAGCGAACGGAGCGTCCGGAGGTGGTGCAGGTGGGCGCGGGCATTTTGGTGGGCACCGACCCGGATCTGATCGTGAAAGAGGCGCTGAGCATCCTGTGCGATCCCGTGGTCTATCAGCGCATGGTGTCGGGGCCGAACCCCTTTGGCGACGGTCGGGCCGGTCAGCACATCTCGGAGATCCTGGAGTCGGCGCTGATCGAAGAGCACGACACGTCGCCGGTGGAGATGGTGATCTAGGGACGAATAGTTGAGGTCGCTGCGGACAGTGTTGTGGCGGAGTGGCAGCAGCGAGGGGTTTGTTGTAGTGTTCTTGCCACATCCGTCACCAATCTGCGCGCGTAACATTTCCGCAGAGGGGCGCAAAGGCGGGCGTTCAGGCCGAAAAAGGCCTGTGTATGGTAGAGTCCGCCTAGTGGCACGCCTTATGCTCCAGTCTGGTGCAGGAAGAAGTCGTACTCGTCCCGCTTTTGAGAGTGTCCCATGCGCGTTCTTGAGACCATCCGCCGCTCCCTGCTCCCCACGCTCGCCGTGGGAACGTTGCTCGTGAGCGCGCCGCTGTCGGCGCAGCCGATCACGCCGGTCACGTTTGAACAGCTCGGCTACAACAGCCCGGTGAACCCGAATTTTGTCGCCGGCAGCCAGACGAACAGCAACAACTACAACTGCAACTGGAACGGCCAGACGATTCAGAATGGCTTCTCCGGTTTCAGCTGGAAGGGATTCGGCGCGCTCGACCTGCAGGACTATCTGTATTCAGATGGACAACAGGGATACGGCCGCTGCTTCGTGAATGGCCGTCAAGGCTCGCTGTACCAGATCGATCAGAACAACCAGATCCTCACGGGCTACCAGCAGAAGTACTCGTCCTACCAGTCGCACCTGACGCAGGTCGTGGCGGTGTCGGGGGCGTCGGGACCGAACGGGGCGGGTTTCTCGAGTTCGTCCCTGTTCGAGCTCAAGTCGATGCAGCTCGGTGGCGGGTGGGGCAACGTGGCCAATCTTCGCGTGACGGGCCTGAACAACGGCAACGAGGTGTGGTCGCAGGATTTCAACTTTCTGGGTATCGGCGGTGACTTTTCGACGATGATGGCGAAGCTCGGCCTGATCAACGAAGTCCGCTTCAACGCGACGTACTCGCAGCAGCTCGGCACGCTCGACCCGTATGGGTCAGTCGACGAACTGCGCGGCTACGGAAACAAGGAGATGAATCTCGACCCCTACCGCACCTTCTGGATTGACAACATCAACATCCAGACGTCGACGGTGCCGGAGCCGGGTACGTGGGCGCTTATGGCCACCGGCCTCGCCGGTCTGGCCTTCGCGGCCCGCCGTCGCTGGAAGCGCTGAGAGCCGTCGTTCAAGCTGACCTCGCGCGCCGCTCGGCACTTCCGAGCGGCGCGCGGTGCGTGTAAGGCTGGGTATGACGCCGGAGCGGGATAAGTGTCGCCCACACCAGTATTTCCGTGGTTCGACGCGGGTTGACATCCCCGCCAGCGTCCACCATGTTAGGTGTCTGTCGCGGAACGCCCTCAACAGGCGCCCTCGGCAGACTGCAAGACCGCACCACTTTTCTCGGCGATCTGCGGCCGAGAGCCCTATGGGCCACCTCTCGAGGTGGGGGCGTGAAGCGAAGGACGCGAAAGATTGCGGCCCGGGACTGAGCGCACGCTGTACCGGCTTCGGCGTCTGAGACGTTTCGAGGCTCCCGAAAAGCAACGCAGCCAATTTAACGTCGGTCACGGAGTCAGCTGTTCTCTGTAGCCGGCGCGCCTGGGTCCCCACTCGCGCACCAGCGGCGAGCACACCCGGCGGCAGCGGATGGATACCGGTCTCGCGCAAAGGCGAGGCGACAGGTCCAGCCGTTTTTTTGCTGGTCCACTTTTCGTCAAAGATTGGCGCCGCGTAAGCGAGCCGCCGCCGAAAACTATGCCGCGTACGACCCCGCTCGAGCACTATCGCAACATCGGCATCATGGCCCACATCGATGCCGGTAAGACCACGACCACTGAGCGCATCCTCTATTACACGGGGAAGTCGCACAAGATTGGTGAAGTCCATGACGGCGCCGCCACGATGGACTGGATGGAGCAGGAACAGGAGCGCGGCATCACGATCACGTCGGCCGCGACGACCTGCTTCTGGCAGCGCCATGGGCAGAGCGATACGAAGGGCGACGGTCCTGAGTATCGCATCAACATCATCGACACGCCGGGCCACGTGGACTTCACCGTCGAAGTGCAGCGCTCGCTGCGCGTGCTCGACGGCGCCGTCACGCTCCTCGACTCCGTCGCCGGCGTAGAGCCGCAGACGGAAACGGTATGGCGCCAGGCCGACGGTTACGCCGTGCCGCGCATGATCTTCGCGAACAAGATGGATCGCGTCGGTGCCAATTTCGAACGTTGCGTGGCGATGATCCACGACCGGTTGTCCAAGAGCGCCCAGCCGCTCCAGCTGCCAGTGGGTTCAGGCGAGCTGTTCACCGGTCACCTCGATGTCATCGAACGCAAGCAGTACATCTTCGACGAGCAGACGCTCGGCAAGACGTTCACCGTCACTGATATCCCGGCCGAGTTCCATGACGCCGTGGAAGAAGCCCGTCACAAGCTGATCGACACGGTGGTCGAGTACGACGAAGCGCTGATGGAGAAGTACCTCGCCGGTGAAGAGCTGTCCGTTGCCGAGATCCGCAAGGCGATCCGCATCGCGACGTGCGCTGGCAAGTTCATCCCGATCCTGTGCGGCGCCTCGTTCAAGAACAAGGGTGTGCAGGCGCTGCTCGATGCCGTGATCGACTACTTGCCGGCGCCGCTCGACGTGCCCGCCATCAAGGGGCATCTGCCGCACCAGGACGAAACGTTCGTCGAGTGCCCGGTCACGGACGACGCGCCGTTTGCCGGCCTCGCCTTCAAGATTGCCACCGACCCGTTCGTCGGCAAGCTGACGTTCTTCCGTTGCTACTCGGGCGTGCTCACCTCCGGCTCGTACGTCTACAACAGCACGAAGGACAAGCGCGAGCGTGTCGGTCGTCTGCTGCAGATGCACGCCAACAAGCGTGAAGAAATCCCCGAAGTGCGTTGCGGCGACATCGCCGCCGCGATCGGCCTGAAGGACACGCGTACCGGCGACACCATGTGCACGGAAGACGCGCCGATCATCCTCGAAGCGATGAAGTTCCCGGCCCCCGTCATCGACGTCGCGATCGAGCCGAAGACGAAGGCGGACCAGGACAAGTTGGCGATCGCCCTGCAGAAGCTGGCTGAAGAAGATCCGACGTTCCGCGTGCGCTCCGACCCGGAAACGGGTCAGACGATCATCGCCGGCATGGGTGAGCTGCACCTCGAGATCATCGTCGACCGTATGCAGCGCGAGTTCAAGGTCGATGCGAACGTGGGTCGCCCGCAGGTGGCCTACCGCGAAACGATCAAGAAGCGCGTCGAAAAGATCGAAGGCAAGTTCATCCGTCAGTCGGGTGGTAAGGGTCAGTACGGCCATGTGGTCATCAACATGGAGCCGAGCGAGCCTGGTCAGGGCTTCGTGTTCGAAGACAAGGTCGTTGGTGGTGTGATTCCTCGTGAATTCATCGGCCCGACCGAAGCGGGTATCAAGGAAGCGCTGGATACGGGTGTCCTCGCGGGCTACCCGGTGGTGGACATCAAGGTGCAGCTGGTGTACGGCTCGTACCACGATGTCGACTCGTCCGAAATGGCGTTCAAAATCGCTGGCTCGATGGCATTCAAGGAAGCGGCGCGTCTCGCGAATCCGTGTCTCCTTGAGCCGGTGATGAAGGTCGAGGTCGTGTGCCCGGAAGCGTACATGGGCGACGTCCTCGGTGACCTGTCCTCGCGTCGCGGCAAGATCGGCGGCATGACGCAGCGCGGCGAGGCGCAGGTGATCTCGGCGAGTGTCCCACTTTCCGAGATGTTCGGTTACTCGACCAAGCTGCGCAGCATGTCGCAGGGGCGAGCGGTCTACTCGATGGAGTTCGCACTCTACGAGGAAGTGCCGAAGTCGAAGGCCGAAGAGATCATCAGCAAGGTGAAGGCGTAAGCCTCACCCACTCATTCACTACCCAATTACAAGAACCGAACCATGGGCAAGGCAAAGTTCGAGCGGAACAAGCCGCACGTGAACGTGGGAACGATCGGCCACGTCGACCACGGCAAGACGACGACGACGGCTGCTCTCACGAAGATCTCGGCGGAAACCTACGGCACGAAGTACATCCCGTATGACGAAGTCGCCAAGGCGTCCGAGTCGCAGGGCCGTCGCGACTCCACGAAGATCATGACCATCGCCACGTCGCACGTCGAGTACGAGACGGTGAACCGTCACTACGCGCACGTCGACTGTCCGGGCCACGCCGACTACGTGAAGAACATGATCACGGGTGCGGCGCAGATGGACGGCGCGATCCTGGTCGTGTCCGCCGTTGACGGTCCGATGCCGCAGACGCGCGAGCATATTCTCCTGGCTCGCCAGGTGAACGTGCCTTCGGTGTTGGTGTTCCTGAACAAGTGCGACCTCGTCGAAGACGAAGAGCTTCTCGACCTCGTCGAGCTCGAAGTCCGGGAGCTGCTCTCGAAGTACAACTATCCCGGTGACGACGCCCCGGTGATTCGTGGCTCGGCCATCAACGCGATCAACGGCGACCCGAAGTGGGTGGCCGAGTTCATGAAGCTGTTCGAGGCGCTGGACAACTACATCCCGCAGCCGATGCGTGAAGTGGACAAGCCGTTCCTCCTCCCGGTCGAAGACGTGTTCTCGATCACGGGTCGTGGTACGGTGGCGACGGGACGTATCGAGCGCGGCATCGTGAAGGTCGGCGAAGAAGTGCAGGTCGTCGGCTACAACAGCGAGCGCAAGACGATCGTCACCGGCGTCGAAATGTTCCGCAAGCTGCTGGACGAAGGACAGGCCGGTGACAACGTCGGTCTCCTCCTCCGCGGCATCGACAAGAAGGAAATCGAGCGCGGTATGGTGTTGGCCAAGCCGAACTCGATCAAGCCGCACACGAAGTTCCTGGCCGAGGTGTACGTCCTCACGAAGGAAGAGGGTGGCCGCCACACGCCGTTCTTCAAGGGTTACCGTCCGCAGTTCTACTTCCGCACGACGGACGTGACGGGCACCATCGAGCTTCCCGAAGGGATGGAGATGGTGATGCCGGGCGACAACATCCAGATGACGATCGAGTTGATCATCCCGATCGCGATGGAAGAGGCGATTCGCTTCGCCATCCGTGAGGGTGGTCGTACGGTCGGCGCCGGCGTCGTCACCAAGATCCTCGCCTAATCAGAACCATCGGGTAGGCAGTGGCCGGTTCGTATGAATCGGCCACTGTGTACCGGGTGATTCTCTACCAGGAATTCAGATGGCTGGCCGCATTCGTATTCGCCTCAAGGCTTTTGACCACGCCGTGATCGACCAGGCGTCGGCCGATATCGTTCGCACCGCTGAAAAGACGGGCGCCTCGGTGTCGGGACCGATTCCTCTTCCCACGAAGACGCAGCGTTGGACGGTGCTTCGCTCGCCGCACGTGGACAAGAAGTCGCGCGAGCAGTTTGAACTGAAGACGCACAAGCGCGTGATCGACATTCTCGATTCACGTGCTGGTACGGTAGACGCGCTGACGAAGCTCGATCTCCCGGCTGGTGTCGACGTCGAAATCAAGGTCGAGTAGGAGCAGGAGCAGGTGGCAGGTGCAGGGTGAGTACAGAGGGCATCGCATAGGGCGTTGTCCTCCTCAGTCCAACGGTGTGGATCGCCTGATCCCCCGCGACTCGTACGGAGTAGACTTTTCATGATCGGCATTATCGGCAAGAAGCTGGGGATGACCCAGCTGTTTAACGAGCAGGGGCAGCAAGTGCCCTGCACCGTGGTGGAGGCCACGCCCAATCCCGTCGTGAAGGTGATGACGCAGGAGAAGGCGGGGTTTGCCGCGGTGGAGCTCGGATACGGCGCGCAGAAGCTCGCGCGAGAGAATAAGAAGGGTGAGCGCACGCCGCGCGGACGTCGCGCGACGCAGGCGGAAGTCGGACATGCGAAGAAGGCCGGGCTTGACGCCCCGCCGACCGTACTCCGCAGCTTCCGTCTCGACGACGCCCCGGGCAAGAACGCCGAGGCTCCGACGTACACGGTGGGCGATACGATCACGGTCGGTATCTTCGCGCCTGGCGAAAAGGTCAAGGTCGAAGGCACGTCGAAGGGCCGTGGATTCCAGGGCGTCGTGAAGCGTTATGGCTTCCACGGCGGACCGAACACGCACGGAAACACCAAGCACCGCAAGCCCGGCTCGATCGGCGCGGGCACGGATCCGTCGCGCGTTATCAAGGGCAAGAAGATGCCGGGCCAGTACGGCAACGTCCGTCACACGGCCATCGGTATTCGCATCGAGAAGATCGATGCTGAGCGCAACCTCATTTATCTGCGCGGCAGCGTGGCGGGGCCGACGAACGGCATCGTCTTCGTGCGGAAGCAGAGCTGATCATGACCACGGAAACTCAGACCTTTCAGGCGCCTGTCTTCTCGGCGCAGGGCAAGCAGGGCGGTACCCGCCAGCTGCCCGAAGGCATGTTCGACGGCACGGTCAATGTGCCGGTCATGCACCAGGCGGTGAAGGCGTTCCTCGCCAACCGTCGCCAGGGCACGGCCAAGACCAAGACGCGCGGTGAAGTCACCGGCGGTAACCAGAAGCCGTGGAAACAGAAGGGCACGGGTCGGGCTCGTCAGGGCTCCATTCGCGCACCGAACTGGCCGGGCGGTGGTACGGTGTTCGGTCCGATCCCGCGCAAGTACACGCAGATCGTGCCGAAGCAGGTTCGTGCCTTGGCGCGCAAGAGCGCGCTGAATGCGCGGGCCCGCGAGAACGCGGTCATGCTGGTGGACGCGCTCAACTTCAGCGCGCCCAAGACGAAGTCGGTGCTCAGCTTGTTCGAGTCGCTTGGCGTGGCCGGGAAGAAGGTGCTGCTCCTCACGGACGGCGTGAAGCCGAACGTGTACTTGAGCGCCCGCAACGTGGCGCACGCCCACGTGATGCCGTTCAGCGATGTGAACACCTATCACATCCTGTGGTCGGACGTCGTCGTGATCGAGTCGTCGGCACTTACCCAGACTTCGGCGGAGGCGTAACCGATGGCGACTATTCATCGCACCATCATGCGCCCGATCATCACGGAACGCAGCTCGGCTGCGTACCAGGATCGTGGCGAGTACACGTTCGAAGTGGCGCCCGACGCCAATAAGTATTCCATCAAGGCGGCCGTCGAGCAGCTGTTCGGCGTGAAGGTGACTGGTGTCTGGACGTCGAATGCGCGTGGCAAGTCGCGTCGCGTCGGCCAGTCGATCGGTCGCCGTCCACATACCAAGAAGGCGATTGTGAAGCTGCGTGACGGCGACACCATCGCGATCTTCGAGGGCTGATTCGCATGGGTATTCGTCAGTTCAAGCCGGTCAGCAAGGGTTCACGCTTCCGCTCGGTGTCGGATTTCGCCGAGATCACGCGTTCGACGCCCGAGAAGTCGCTGGTCGAGCCTCTCAAGAAGTCGGGTGGCCGCGACAATCACGGTCACATCTCCATGCGTCGCATCGGCGGTGGACACAAGCGGATGTACCGCCTCATCGATTTCAAGCGCAACAAGCACGGCATGCCGGCGGTTGTGAAGGAAATCGAGTACGATCCGAATCGCTCGGCGCGCATCGCGCTGGTCGAGTACACGGACGGCGAGAAGCGCTACATCCTGCACCCGAAGGGACTCAAGCAGGGTGACACGATCGTGGCGGGCCCGGGAAGCGATTTCCGTGTCGGCAACGCGATGCCCCTGAAGGAAGTGCCGCTCGGTACGCAGGTGCACAATATCGAGCTCAAGATCGGCAAGGGCGGCCAGATGGCGCGCTCGGCCGGCGCCTTCGCCCAGGTCGTGGCGAAGGAAGGCGAGTATGTGACGCTCCGTATGGGCAGCACCGAAATGCGCCTGGTGCACGGCAACTGCACCGCGACGATCGGCGAAGTCGGCAACTCGGAGCATGAGCTGCAGTCGCACGGCAAGGCGGGTAAGAGCCGCTGGCTGGGCAAGCGTCCGAAGGTCCGTGGTGAAGTGATGAACCCGGTGGATCACCCGCACGGTGGACGTACGCGTGGCGGCCGGAACGTGGTCAGCCCGTGGGGCAAGCCCGAGGGCGTCAAGACGCGCAATAAGAAGAAGGCTTCAACGCGTCTCATCGTGCGCGGCCGCAAGCGCGGCCGGGCGACGCAGTAACCGCCAGGCGAATCGAGAACCTATATGTCCAGAAGCATTAAGAAGGGTCCGTTCGTCGCTGAGCGCCTCGAAGCTAAGGTGATCGCCATGAACGGCCGCAGCGAGAAGAAGGTGGTCAAGACGTGGTCTCGGGCGAGCACGATTCTCCCGGAGTTCGTCGGCCACACGTTCGCGGTGCACAACGGGAACAAGTTCATCCCGGTGTACGTGACGGAAAACATGGTCGGTCATAAGCTCGGTGAATTCTCGCCGACGCGTCTGTTCCGCGGTCACGCGGGACAGAAGACCGACGCCAAGAAGCCCGCTGGCAAGGGAGGCAAGTAATCCATGGCCAAGGCTTTGAAGACCGGCACTGAAGCGCGCGCGATTCAGCGCACGGCGCGTCAGTCTCCGTACAAGATGCGGCTGGTGATCGACCAGATCCGCGGTCAGCGTGTGAACGACGCGTTGGCGATTCTCAAGTTCTCGAAGAAGGGTGCGGCCAAGCAGATCGAGAAGACGCTGGCCAGCGCCGTTGCGAACGCAGAGCAGGCAGCCCGTGCTGCCAACACGTCGCTGGATGTCGACGCGCTGGTGATCACGAAGGCTATCGTGAACGAGGGTCCGAAGCTGAAGCGTTGGATGCCGGCGGCCATGGGTCGTGCGACGCCAATTGCCAAGCGGACGAGCCACATCGAGATCATCGTGGCGGAGGCGGTGCGCTAATGGGACAAAAGACTAATCCGATCGGGTTCCGCCTCGGTGTCACGAAGAACTGGCGCTCGACCTGGTACGCGAAGAAAGAGATGCCGGCGCTGCTCAAGGAAGACGCGCTGCTCCGCAAGTACCTGAAGGCTCGTCTCGAGAATGCGGCCATTTCGGACGTGACGATCGAGCGCAAGCCGGGCAAGGTCGTGGTCACGATTCACACCGGTCGTCCGGGCGTGGTGATCGGCAAGAAGGGCGCGGAAGTCGACAAGCTGCGTGATGAGCTCGCACAGCTCACGGGCAAGGAAGTCGGCATCAACGTCGAAGAGATCAAGCGTCCGGAAGTCGAGGCGCAGCTGGTGGCCGACAACATTGCGGCGCAGCTCTCTCAGCGTATCTCGTTCCGTCGCGCGATGAAGCGCGCGGTGCAGAGCGCGATGCGGATGGGCGCCCTTGGTATCAAGGTGAAGGCCGGTGGCCGTCTTGGCGGTGCCGAAATCGCGCGAACGGAAGGGTACATGGAAGGCCGGGTGCCCCTTCATACACTGCGCGCCGACATCGATTACGCCACGAGCACGGCGAAGACCACGTACGGCACCATCGGTGTCAAGGTGTGGATCTTCAAGGGTGAGATCGTGGAAGATCGTCGCGGCAAGACCTACTCGACCGGCAACTGAGGAACTAAGAGATGCTGAGTCCGAAGCGGGTCAAGTTCCGCAAGATGTTCAAGGGCCGCATGACTGGGCTCGCGCACCGTGGATCGGAGGTGTCGTTCGGCACCTTTGGTTTGCAGGCGCTGGAGCCGGCATGGGTCACGAGCCGTCAGATCGAAGCGTGCCGCGTCGCGATGACGCGTCACATCAAGCGTGGCGGTAAGGTGTGGATCCGGATTTTCCCGGACAAGCCGATCACGAAGAAGCCGGCCGAAACGCGCATGGGTAAGGGCAAGGGATCGCCCGAAATGTGGGTGGCGGTGGTGAAGCCGGGCCGAGTGATGTTCGAGATCGAAGGCGTGACGCGGGAACTTGCCGAAACGGCAATGGGCCTGGCCGCCGCGAAGCTCGGCGTGAAGACCAAGTTTGTTGCCCGTGAGGAGGCGGTGACCGAATGAAGAGTGAAGAGATCCGCGCGCTCGCGGAAAACGACCTGGTGGCCCGTATCGCCGAACTTGAGGAGGAGCGTTTCCGCCTCAAGTTCCGGAGCGGCACCGAAGCGCTGGAAGAGCCGCTGCGGTTGCGCAGCATCCGCAGGGACATTGCGCGCCTCAAGACGGTGCAGCGCGAGCGTCAGCTCGCGACCCGTGGCCGCTAACCGGAATCCGATCGATGGCTGAGATGAACAACGCGAGCGCCACGCAGCATGGCGCCTCCGACCGGACCGCGCGCAAGGTGCGTACGGGCCTGGTGGTGAGCGATAAGATGGACAAGACGGTGGTGGTGCGCATCGACCGACGGATGCCCCACCCCCAGTATGGCAAGATGGTGACACGGACGCGGAAGCTGAAAGCGCACGACGAGGAGAACTCGGCGAAGCTTGGCGACTTGGTCCGTATCATGGAGACCCGGCCCTTGTCGAAGGACAAGCGGTGGCGCGTGGTCGAGATCGTCGAACGCGCGCGTTAAGGGGAACTAAACCATGATTCAGCAGGAATCGGTCGTAAAGGTGGCGGACAACAGTGGCGCCAAGCGTGCCCTGGTGATCCGTGTGCTGGGCGGCACGCGCCGTCGCTATGCGGGCCTGGGTGACCGGGTCATCGTCGCGGTAAAGGATGCGCTCCCGAACGGCGCCGTGAAGAAGTCCGACGTGGCCAAGGCCGTGGTGGTGCGCACGGTCAAGGAAACGCGTCGCAAGGACGGCAGCTACATCCGTTTCGATGAGAATGCGGTCGTCATCATCAACGACAACGGGGAGCCCAAGGCGACCCGTATCTTCGGTCCCGTGGCGCGTGAACTGCGCGAGAAGCGGTACATGAAGATTGTGTCGCTGGCGCCTGAGGTGCTCTGAGATGCGTAAGAACGTGTACTACAAGACGGACCGTGGACAGCGCCTCGGCGCTGGCCGCCACGCGCTGAAGGCGTCGCGTGAGGTCATCCACGTCACGAAGGGTGATACCGTCCGCATCATGCGCGGCGACGACAAGGGGAAGGAAGGGAAGGTCCTTCAGGTGTACCCCAAGACGGGCCGTATCAAGGTGGAAGGCATCAACATCGTGAAGAAGCACCGCAAGGCGCGTACAGCGGAAGAGACGAGCGGCATCATCGAGATGGCCGCGCCCTTCCACGCGTCGAACGCGATGTTGCTCGATTCGAAGACCGGCAAGCCGACGCGCACGAAGAAGCGCATCGACACCGACGGTACGAAGGAGCGCGTCGGCGTCAAGAGCGGTGAAGTCATTCCCCGCGCGCGCTGACCGGAGCATAGCATATGGCGACCAAGGAAAAGGCCGGCGGAAAGGCCGGCGCGAAGGCAGGTGGTAAGGCAGCTGGCAAGGGCGCCGCGAAGGGCGGAGCCGGAGCCAAGGGTGGCGGCGCGGCCGCGAAGGGGAAGGGCGGGAAGGCGGGCAAGGCTGGTCAGCCGCGTCAGGCCATCGACTTCACCAAGCGCGACCACGCGGGTGCGGGCTTGCCGGTAGCGGCGCCGCGTCTGCAGGCCCATTACGTGAACGTCGTCCGCGCGGCCCTGGCCACGCAGTTCGGCTTCACGAACGGACATCAGATTCCGTCGCTGTCGAAGATCGTGGTGAACTGCGGTGTCGGTGAAGCCGTGAAGCAGCCGAAGCTGCTCGACGTGGTCGTCGAGGAGTTGGCGCTGATCACGGGTCAGAAGCCGGTGCGTCGCAAGGCGAAGAAGTCGATCTCGAACTTCGGCCTGCGTGAAGGCCAGGAGATCGGCGCGTCGGTGACGCTCCGTGGCGCGAAGATGTGGGAGTTCCTCGACCGGTTCGTGACGGTCTCTGTCCCGCGTATCCGCGACTTCCGCGGCCTCGGCACGAAGTCGTTCGACGGTCGTGGCAACTACACGATCGGCATCAAGGAGCAGATGATCTTCCCGGAGATCAACTACGACATGGTGGAGCAGATCCACGGCATGGACATCACGTTCGTGACGACGGCCGAGAAGGATGCGCACGCAATGGCGCTCCTGCATCAGCTGGGCATGCCGTTCCGCGGCGACGACAAGCCGGTCATTCCCAAGGTGGCGCAGCCGGCGGCCTCCGCGGCCGCCGCCTAATCCGGACACAACGACATGGCAAAGACGAGTAAGCTGGCCCGCAACGCGCAGCGCAAGGAATTGGTGTCTCGATACGCCACCAAGCGCGCTGCCCTCAAGGCCATCATCCAGAATCCGAAGAGCACCGGCGAAGAGAAGCTGGCCGCCGTGAACGCGCTGCATAAGCTGCCGCGTGATTCATCGGCCACCCGCGTGCGCAACCGCTGCAACATGAGCGGCCGCCCGCGTGCGTTTCTCCGCCACTTCGGCCTCAGCCGCATCGCGCTCCGTGACATGGCCCTGAACGGCCTCATTCCCGGCGTCCGCAAGGCGAGCTGGTAGCAGGATCCGATCGGTCGCAGGTACAGACTTCACGTGGTGAGTTGTGGCTGAGCCTCAACCCACTACCTTGAAAGGCTGCACCTGTCACTGATTTTTCTATTCACTTCCTACAGGTCCCCGGCGCGGCCGGCGGATACCCTAGGAGAACTCAGAGAGCATGAGCCTCAACGACCCTATTGCCGACATGCTGACGCGCATTCGCAACGCGTGTGCGTCCAAGCACCGCCGCGTCGACATGCCGTTGTCAAAGATGAAGATCGAGATCGCGCGGATCTTGAAGGAGAGCAACTTCATCCAGGATTACCGCACCGTCGAGAACGAAGACGGGAAGCCGTTGCTTCGGGTGATCCTCAAGTACGCGCACGGCGGACAGTCGGTGATCCGACAGACGAAGCGCGTGTCCACGCCCGGCCTTCGCAAATACGTTGGTGCGCAGGAGATCCCGCGAGTCCGTAACGGCCTCGGCATGGCGATCCTCAGCACGTCGAAGGGCATCATGTCCGACCGTGAAGCGCGCTCCTCGAATACCGGGGGCGAGCTGCTCGCCTTCGTCTGGTAAGGAGACGCAACGATGTCACGTATCGGCAAGCGCCCCATCCCGGTTCCGGCCGGGGTCACGGTGGCGATCGACGGGTCAAAGATCAGTGTGAAGGGTCCGAAGGGTGAGCTTTCCCGTGTGCTCCCCGCGGACATGATCATTTCGCACGAGGGCAGTGAACTGCTCGTGAAGCGTCCGACCGATGAAGAGCGCCACAAGGCGCTGCATGGTCTGACGCGCACGCTCGTGGCGAACATGGTGGAAGGGGTGACGACGGGCTTCAAGAAGGTCCTCGAGATCACCGGTGTCGGCTACAAGGCCGAGATCAAGCCGTACGGCGCGCTCTTGTCGCTCGGCTACTCGCACCAGATCGAGTACAAGGCGCCGGAAGGCGTGAAGATCACCGCCACGACGCCGACGCTCGTCGTCATCGAAGGCGCGAGCAAGGAGCTTGTCGGACAGAGTGCCGCCGAGATTCGCAGCTTCCGCAAGCCCGAGCCATACAAGGGCAAGGGCGTGAAGTATCAGGGTGAAGTCATCCGGCGTAAGGCCGGTAAGGCGGGAGGCAAGTAATGGCCAAGATCGCGATCCCGCGTACGAACGCAGAGCGGCGTAAGCGCCGTCACCTGCGCGTGCGCAAGGCAGTGAGCGGGTCCGCGGAGCGTCCGCGTCTCGTGGTGTTCCGTTCGCTGAAGCACATCTACGCCCAGATCGTGGACGACGTCACGCAGCGCACGCTGATGACCGTTGGCGACGAAGGGATGAACGGCACGAAGTCGGAGCGTGCACTCGCCGTCGGCAAGCAGGTTGCTGAGAAGGCGAAGGCGGCCGGCATTGCGAAGGTCGTCTTCGACCGTGCCGGTTACCAGTATCACGGCCGCGTGAAGGCCGTGGCAGATGGCGCCCGAGAGGGCGGCCTGGAGTTCTGATCATGGCTAACGCAGCAGGAACCGGTGGCGCGCCTGGTGGCAGCGCCCGCAGTGGTGGTGGACCTGGCGGTCGTGGCCGTGGTGGCCCGGGCGGCGGTCGTGGTGGGCCGGGCGGCGGTCGTGGCGGCCCTGGTGGCGGTCGCGGCGGTCCTGGTGGTGGCGCTCCGGGTGGCCGTGGCCGTGGCCCCGGTGGCGAAGGTGGACCGGGCGCGGGCCGTGATGGCCGTGGCCGCGATGGTGGCCGTGGTCCGTCGCAGGAACGCGAGCAGAGCGATCTCGTAGAAAACGTGATCGCGATCAACCGCGTCGCGAAGGTCGTGAAGGGTGGTCGTCGGTTCTCGTTCAACGCGCTGGTCGCGGTGGGCGACGGGCAGGGCAAGGTCGGCTTTGCCACCGGTAAGGCGAACGAAGTGTCGGAAGCGGTCCGTAAGGCCGTGGAAGCCGCCCGTCGCAAGATGGTGCAGATTCCGCTCACGGGCTCGACGATCCCGCACGAAGTGGTCGGCAAGCATGGCGCCGGGAAGGTGCTCATGAAGCCCGCCGCGCCGGGTGCTGGTGTGATTGCTGGTGGTGCCGTGCGCGCCGTGCTCGAGTGCGCCGGTATCCACGACATTCTCACGAAGTCGCTGGGTTCCACCAATCCGCACAACATGGTGCTGGCGGCGCTCGACGGCCTGACGCACCTGATCACGGTCGAACAGGCCGCCAAGGAACGTGGTGTCGACGTGTCGGCGATCGGGTACCGGTCGCGCGCCAAGTCGCGCACTGAGACGCATGATGCTCGCAAGGCCGCCGTGGTTGGCGCCTCGCCTAACGCCGCGGAGGTGGCATAATGCCCCGTACGTTTGTATGGCATCCGTCGAAGGGTCCGGCGAAGACCCCGAAGCTCGAAGCACCGGGAACCGGCAAGCTTCATATCAAGCAGGTCCGCAGCGCGATCGGCCATTCGTGGCGGATGCGTCGGACGCTTGAAGCGCTCGGCCTTCGTCATCATCAGGCCAGCGTCGTGCAGCAGGATTCCGCCTCGCTGCGCGGCCAGCTCAAGCAGGTTCGTCACCTCGTGTTGGTGACGGCGGTGGAGGAGTAACACATGGCTTCCAATTCAGGCGCCGAAGGCGTCGAGAAGATCGGCCTGCACAACCTGCAGCCGGCGCCGGGTTCGCACCGCGGCCGTCGTCGCGTGGGTCGCGGTCCGGGCTCCGGCCTGGGCAAGACGTCCGGTAAGGGTCACAAGGGCTCCATGGCGCGGTCCGGCCATGGCGGTCCTGGTGGCGGCAAGCCGCACTTCGAAGGCGGCCAGATGCCGATCACACGTCGTATCCCGAAGCGCGGTTTCACGAATCCGTTCCGTGAGGAGGCGCAGGTCGTGCGCCTCGACTCGCTGACCGGCGTCGCCGGGGACGAAGTGACGGTGGAGACGCTCGTCGCGGCTGGGCTCATTCGTTCGGGCCATGGCCCGGCGAAGCTGCTCAACAACGGTGAAGTGCCCCGCGCGTTCACGGTACGCGGCGTGAAGATCAGCGCCGGTGCCAAGGTGAAGATCGAAGCGGCCGGTGGCCGCATCGACGGCTGACGGAGATAACCCAGCGCATGGCGCAGCAACCCAATCCGGCGGCGCAAGCCGTCTCCAACATCTATCGGACGCCTGAGCTCTGGCAGAAGATCACCTTCACGTTCCTGTGTATGGTGATCTATCGAATCGGAGCGCACATCACGGCACCCGGTATCGATGTCCAGGCGCTGACCGACTACTTCACCCGCCAGCAGGGCGGTGGCCTTCTGGGCCTCTACGACATGTTCGTGGGTGGTGGTCTTTCCCGCGCGACCGTGTTCGCGCTCGGCATCATGCCCTACATCTCGGCGAGTATCTTCGTCCAGATCGCCGGGGCCGTGTTGCCGAACGTGGACAAGATGCAGAAGGATGAAGAAGGCCGGAAAAAGCTGACGCAGTACACGCGTTACCTCACGGTCGTGCTGGCGCTGATTCAGGCCTACGGGTTTGCGCTGTTCACCGCGTCGCTTCCGGCCGCGGTGTCGCGTCCGGGGCCGTGGTTCACGGTGCAGATGATGCTCTTCCTCACCACGGGCGCGATCTTCGTCATGTGGCTGGGTGAGCAGATCACGGAACGTGGTCTGGGCAACGGGGCGTCGCTGATCATTTTCTTCTCGATCGTCGAACGCATGTGGCCGTCGATCTTCCAGTCGTTCAACTTCGTGACGACGGGCGCCTTGCCGGTGCTCTCGCTCGTGGTGCTGGCGATTCTGATGGTCGGCGTCGTGGCCGGTGTGGTGGCGATCACGGTGGCGGCGCGTCGCGTCCTCATTCAGATCCCGCAGCGCACCATGGCGCGTGGACGGCAGCGTGAAGCGGCCCGGAATTTCATCCCGCTCCGTATCAACACGGCGGGCGTGATGCCGATCATCTTCGCGCAGTCGGTGATCGTGATTCCTGGGGCGATCGCGCAGTTCAGCGGCAACGCCAAGGCTCAGGAAATTGCGGAAATGTTCAATCCGCAGGGACCGAATCCGTGGTTGTACTTTGTGCTCTCCGCCGTGCTGATCCTGCTGTTCACGTACTTCTACACGTCCATCATTTTCAATCCGGTGGATCTGGCGGAGAACCTGAAGAAGCAGGGCGGCTTCGTGCCTGGCATCAAGCCTGGCGCCAAGACGGCTGAATACATCGAGCAGGTGGTGGAGCGGATCACGCTCCCCGGCGCGATCTTCCTCACGGTCATTGCGCTGATGCCGATCGTCATCGCGCGCTTGATCAACGTGCCGTTCGCGTTTGGCGGAACGTCGCTGCTGATCGTGGTTGGTGTGGCGCTGGATACGATGGCGCAGATGCAGCAGCACCTGCTGCTCCGCAAGTATGACGGCTTTATGAAGAAGGGGCGCGTGCGCTTCCGCGGCCGTCAGGCGACTCAGGGCTTCTAAGGAAGATCATGATCATTGTCCTGCTTGGACCGCCGGGTGCGGGCAAGGGGACTCAAGGCGAGCGGCTTGCCGCTCGCCTTGACGTTCCTAAGATCGCCACCGGCGATGTACTCCGCGCCGCGGTACGTGACGGCACTCCGCTCGGGCTCGAAGCGAAGGCTGCCATGGATCGCGGCGATCTGGTCCCCGATGAAGTGATCATGGGGATCATGAAGGAAGCACTGGCGTCCCCAACGGCAGCCAAGGGAGCGATCCTCGACGGCGTGGTACGTACCACGCCGCAGGCTGATGGTGTCGCCGCCATGCTTTCGGATCTCGGCCGAAAGGTCGATGCGGTGTTGCTGTTCGATATCGCGGAAGACGAATTAGTGCGCCGCCTGAGCGGACGGACCACCTGCGACGTGTGTCAGCGACCGTTTTTCGGGCGCGAGCCCGGTGAAACGTGCGAAGCGGACGGAAAGGTCGGTACACTCGTACGCCGCAAGGATGACGAGCCGGACGCGGTGCGGAAGCGGCTGCAGGTTTATCGCGATCAGACCTCTCCGGTAATCAACTGGTACGAGGAGCATGGCCCCCGGGTCGTGCGCATCGACGCCATCGGATCACTCGAGGAAGTCGAGGCTCGCGCCCTGCACGTGCTCGAGTACTAATGGCGATCGGCGGATCGGCTCCTGCCACGTTGCTCAAGTCACCGCGCGAGATCGAGATCATGGCGCGGGGTGGCGCGCTGCTGTACGCCACGCTGCAGCACATGAAAGCCCACGTTCGACCCGGCATCAGCACGGGTGAGTTGGACACGCTGTGCGAGGCGTTCATCCGCTCGCACGCCGGTGCCGAGCCGGCCTTTAAGGGACTCTACGGATTCCCGGGCAGTGCCTGCATCTCGATCAACGAGGAAATCGTGCACGGCATCCCGTCGCGAAAGCGCGTGCTGACCGATGGCGACATCGTGAAGCTCGATTTCGGCGTCAAGCTCGACGGCATGTATACCGACTCCGCCATTACGGTGCCGGTCGGGGCCATCGACGAGCAGACACAGCGCCTGCTGGACGTCACCAAGCGGTCGCTCGATGCCGGCATCGCGGCGGCCACGCCCGAGAACCACGTGGGCGACATTGGTGCCGCGGTGCAGGCGGTAGTGGAGGCGGCCGGATTCTCCGTGGTGCGTGAACTCGTGGGGCATGGGGTCGGGTTCTCGCCGCACGAAGAGTTGCAGATCCCGAACTACGGCAAGCCGAAGCGCGGAAAAAAGCTCAGCGTGGGGCTCACGATCGCCATCGAGCCGATGGTCAACGTGGGAACGGCCAAGACCAAAACGCTCAGCGATAAGTGGACGGTGGTGACGGCCGACGCCAAGCGCTCGGCGCACTTCGAACACACCGTGGCGATCACCGAGCACGGGCCGCGCATTCTGACGCAGCCGCTCGGCTAGCTATCGCTTTCTGGCCAGCGGAACCGTGAGTGTCTTGTCGGAACCGCAGTCGATGATCGCCGTCCGCTCCGCGTTGTCGTAGCCGGGTAGCGAGATGGAAAGCCGGTAGCTGCCCGGACGTAGTTCGAAGGTGGTGCCGAGGATGGCATTCACCCGTACCGTGGAGCGCTCGGTTTCGCTTTCGAGGCGAACGAGCGCTTCTGTCGTTTCTGACACGGCGGGCTGCAGCGATAGCATGAGCCGGAGTTTGCCCACGCCATTGACGGTGGCACAGGCCGACGCGGTGGGCGACGACGCCGTGGCGGAGGCGCCCGCCGGTGTTCGAGGCTTCACATGTGCACATGCGGCGACGGACAGCACCGCCCCCACCAGCACAGCAAACCGCCACGTGGTCATACTGGTACCATGGCGCGCTCGGCTGCGGCTTCCGCCACGCGCGCGTGTACCGAGGCCGCATCGAGACAGGCGCGGGCCTCGGAGGCGAGCTGCGCACCCGTTGGCGTACCTTGCTCATCCAACGACGCCACGTTGATGCGCACGTTGAGCACCGCGCCCTTGCACGCCGCTTCAGCCATCAGCGCCGCAACGCAGGCATCGGTCACGGCGTTGCTGTTCCCCAACTCCGCGACGGTGGCCGCGATGGACGCGACCCTCACGGCGAGATGCGCTGTTTCAAGCGGCACGCGCGACGCGAACACCAGCGCGTCGCGGATCGCGTCGGCGCGCGCCACGGTGTGCTCCGGTTCCTTCGACATCGTGTACGCCGTGCGCACGCGCTCGTACGCATCGGCATCGCGCTGCACCAGCTCCGAGAGTTGGCGGCGCAGCGTGTAGGCGTCGATGGTCAGCTGCTTCATCTGGTCTTCGACGGCGGCGTACTTCTTCTTGCCGATCGTGAGGCCAGCCACCATTTGCGCAAGCGCCGCACCCAGGGCGCCGACATGCGCGGCCACACTCCCGCCCCCCGGCGTGGGCGACGCGTCGGCGATGCGCGCCATGAAGGTCTCAACCGACTCGCCGCCAGCGATGACCTCGCGCACTTTCGTTTCCAGCAGCATGGCCTTGGAGAAGCCGCGCAGCTGCACGTGTCGCGCGCCCGCTTCGAGCAGTACGCGCTCGGGAACCAGACCGACAATCTCGCTCCACGTTGGCGAGACGCCGTGCGCGGCCGCTTCGGTCTTCACGATCTCGAACACGCGATGCAGCGGCGTCTTCTCGGTGTCGACCAGATTCATCGAGACCTGCGCCTGCCCGTCGACCTCCATGCCGAGGCCCTTCACATAGCGCAGGCCGCCCGACGACCCGCGGATCGCCTTCGCGACTTCCTTGGCCACGGGAAGATTCTTTGCGTCGCCGAGATAGACGTTGTAGGCCACCAGAAAGGGACGGGCGCCGATTGCCGTGGCGCCGGCCGTTGGATGGAGTTCGTTCGGCCCGAAGTCGGGCGTTCGCGCGGGATTGGTGCGGATGTCCTCACGCAGCCCTTCGAATTCACCGCGACGCACATCGGCGAGATTCTCGCGAGCAGGCGTACTCGCCGCGCGTTCGTACAGATAGACCGGAATGCCCAACTCTGTCGCCGCGCGTGCCCCGAGCTCTCGGGCGAGGGCGACGCAGTGCTCCATGGTCGTGCCTTCGAGCGGAATGAACGGCACGACGTCGGTGGCCCCGATGCGCGGATGCTCGCCCTGATGCGCGGTGAGATCGATGCGCTCCTTCGCGACCCGCATCGCGGCGAAGGCTGCCGGGACGGCTGCCTCGAGCGATGCGATGAAGGTGATCACCGTGCGGTGATGCGACGGATCGCTGGACACGTCGAGCACGTGTGCGCCGGGGGTGCCCGCGATGGCGTCGCGAATAGCGGCGATCACCGCGGGGTCGCGACCTTCAGAGAAGTTGGGAACGCATTCGACGAGAGACACGATCAGGTGGGGTCGGGGGCGGAAACGGCGGTGGTGCCTTCACCTTCGTTGAGCATGCCAAGGAACCAGTCGTGAAGAATACCGTTGCTGGCCACGATTGGCCCACCCGTGAGCGGCGCGTGGCGTCCCTCGAGGTCGGTGACGCGGCCTCCGGCTTCGCGCACCAGCAGGACGCCGGCCGCCAGGTCCCACGGGTTCAGAAAGAGCTCCCAGAATCCATCGAAGCGTCCGCGGGCCACATCGGAGAGGTCGAGCGCCGCCGAGCCGGCGCGGCGCACCCCGGAGATGATCGGCATGAGGCGCCGCAGCTGACGCAGGTAGAGGTCGGCCTGCGAGACATCCTTGAACGGGATGCCGGTGCCGATGAGGGCGCGGGCAGGCGTCACTGTCGTAGACACCCTCAATCGACGGCTATCCAGGAAGGCCCCGTCTCCGGCGGTTGCATGCAGGACGCCACCGCGAGCCACATCGTGCACGATACCGGCCTGCGGCGCCCCATCGAGCGCGATGCAAATCGAGACGCCGTAATTCGGGAAGCCGTGCAGGAAGTTCGTGGTGCCATCGAGGGGATCGACGATTGCGACCAGTCCCTCATCGGGGCGCGCGTCGGCGCTTAACTCTTCGCCCACGATCCGGATGCCGGGAATACGCGCCGTGAGCATGTCGCGAATGCGCTCCTCGGCCCCGACATCGACCCGGCTCACGAAGTCCGTTGCGCTCTTTTCCTCCCAGGCCAAGGTGCGGTGCGACATCGCCTCGTGCGTGATGAAGCGCGCGGCCGTGTCGGCGGCGGCGATGGCGGCGTCGCGCCATTCCTGGCGCTTCGGGTGTGCGGAGGAGGTCATTCGGCGCGAGGTGCGTTGCTGGAGAAAATCACGGTGGGTACGTTTGAAGGATGGCACGCATCTTCAGCGGCATCCAGCCTTCGGGCGAACTCCACATCGGCAATTATCTCGGTGCCGTCAAGAATTGGGTCCAACTACAGGAGACCCATCCTGGCGCGCTGTTCTGTGTCGTCGATTATCACGCTATCACCGGCGCCTACGATCCGGCCGTGCTGCGCGCGCGGCGCTGGGGTATGGCGAAGTCGCTGCTGGCGGCCGGCATCGATCCTGCCAAGGCGGCGCTGTTCATGCAGAGCGACGTGCCAGAGCACACCGAGCTCTCGTGGATCTTCACGACGCTGACGCCGCTGGGCGATCTCGAGAGGCAGACGCAGTTCAAGGACAAGTCGTCGAAGGTGGAGAGTATTCCTGCCGGCTTGCTCATGTATCCCGTGCTGCAGAGTGCGGACATCCTGCTGTATCGCGCCGATTCCGTGCCCGTCGGTGAAGATCAGATCCAGCATCTCGAGCTGGCGCGTGATACCGCGCGGAAGTGGAATGCGAAGTTCGGGCAGGAGTACTTTCCCGAGCCGAAGCCGCTGCTCACGCCGACGCGCCGTATCATGGGGCTCGACGGGCAGTCGAAGATGTCGAAGTCGCTGGGCAACACGATCGGCCTGATGGAAACCGACGATGAGATCTGGGCGAAGCTGCGTCCGGCGATGACCGATCCGCAGCGCGTGCGCAAAACCGATGTCGGGCGCCCGGAAGTGTGCAACATCTTCCAGCTGCACAAGGCGTTCAGCAGTGCGGAGACGGTGGCGCAGGTCGATGTGCAGTGCCGCACCGCCGGATGGGGGTGCATGGATTGCAAGAAGGTGTTGCAGGAAGGCATGGTGCAGGAGCTCACGCCGATCCGTCGTCGTGCCGAAGCGCTGGACGCCGAGCCGCAGCGCGTGCTCGATGCGATGGCCGCTGGCGCCGAGACGGCGCGCGGCATCGCGCGCGAAACCATGCGCGAGGTGCGCGGCTACATGGGCCTTGACGCGGTCACGATTCCCGCCGCCGCCACCTCGTGACAGGGCACGCCGGCCACCGCCGGTTGGTGGTGGACCTGCAGAGTACGTCGCCGCATATGCGGGTGCCGCAGTGGGCGGCCGAACGCGTCACGGCGGCGGCGCCGGCTGGGTGGGAGGTGGTGCACATCGCCTCGCCGTCGAAGTCGATCGGCAGCGGCAGCAATATGGCCAGCGTCGAGACACTGGCGGCGACCGCGAAGGCCGAGGGTTACTTCGGCTACGGTGTGCCCTCGGGGTTGCTGCAATCCGCCCCGCAGCTGCGCTGGGTGCATAGCGCCGCGGCGGGCGTCGGCGCGTCGGTCACGCCGGAGCTGCGCGCCAGTGGCGTCGTCTTTACGAACAGCGCGGGCGTGTACGGCGAGCCCATGGCGGATACCGTGCTGGCGGGGGTGCTGCATTTCGTGCGCGGCCTGGACTTCGCGGTACGGCAACAAGCCGCGTCCACGTGGAATCAGTTGCCGTTCATTCACCGCGTCGGCGGCGACCGCGCCGACGTGCGTGAGCTGGCGGAGTTACGCGTGTTGATCGTGGGGGCGGGCGGCATCGGCACGGCGGTGGCCCGTCGGTTTTCGGCGTTGGGGTGCCGCTGCGTGGGGATCCGGCGCCGGCCTGAACTCGGCGCGCCGGAGGGCTTTTCGCGGATCGTGGGACCGAATGCGCTCGACACGGAGCTGCCGACCGCCGATGTCCTGGTGCTGGCGGCGCCCCTGACCGGCGGGAGCGCGGCCTTGTTGGACGCCCGTCGGCTCGCGTTGCTCCCCGCCGGGGCAATCGTCGTCAACGTAGCGCGGGGCGCGCTGGTTGCCGACGAGGCGCTGCTGGATGCGTTGAACCGGAATCATGTTCGTGGCGCGGTGTTGGATGTGTTCAACACGGAGCCGCTACCGGTCGACAATCCTTACTGGCAGCATCCGCAGGTGCTGGTGACCCCTCATGTGTCGGGCGTCTCGCCGCAACATTGGCGGCGGGTGCTCGAGCTGTTCGAAGACAACTGGCGGCGTTGGCAGGCGGGCACACCGCTGCGCAACGTCGTGGACCTCGATGCGGGCTATTGATCGGGGGCCGCACACTTTCCGACGGATTTCAACGCAGGCATCGTGGCGATCGAGCGAATCATCAAGGCGGCAGTCGAACGCGGTGCGTCCGACGTGCACATCAAGGCGGGGGACGTGGTGCGTGCGCGCATCGACGGCCGCCTCGTGGTGCTGACGAAGCAGGCGCTCACCGCCGAGCAGACGCGCGCGATTGCGTTGCATTTCATGATGTCGGATGCCGAACGCGCCACGATCGATACGCTGAAGGACCATGACTGCTCGTGGCATTCGCCGGGCGTCGGACGGTTCCGTGTGAACATCATGCGGCAGCGGGCCGCGCATTCCATCGTGATGCGCGTGATCCCCGAGGACGTGCCGACGTTTCAGTCGCTCAGGCTCCCGCCGGTACTCGACCGGATCGCGCACACCGAGCGCGGCATGGTACTGGTGACCGGCGTGACCGGTTCCGGCAAATCGAGCACGATGGCCGCGTTGGTCAATGCGATCAATGCGTCATACGAGAAACACATTCTCACGCTCGAAAATCCGATCGAGTTCATCCACGCCGACCTGAGAAGCTCGGTCACGCAGCGTGAAGTGGGCATCGATACCGAGAGTTTCCGCATGGGACTGCGGGCGGCACTGCGCCAGGATCCCGATGTGATCCTGATCGGTGAAATGCGCGACCCGGAAACGATCGATACCGCGATGAAGGCGGCCGAGACCGGTCACCTGCTGATCTCGACGCTGCACACGCCCGATGCGCAGAGCACGATCATGCGTATCGTGGCGATGTTCCCGCCCGATGAGCAGACGGTGGTGCGCATGCGTCTCGCCGAATCGTTGCATGCGGTGGTGTCGCAGCGTCTGCTGCCCCGCGCGAACGGTCAGGGACGCGTCTTGGCCTGTGAGGTGATGATCGTGACGTCGACGATCCGCGATCTGATCGCCGAAGGCAACATCGTCGAGATCCGCGACTACATCGCCGATGGCGCGCAGTACGGCATGCGCACGTTCGATCAGCATCTCACGGAGCTGGTGAACGGCAACGAAGTGACGTTCGAGGTGGCGAAGGCGGCGGCGACCAACCCGGCCGACTTCGAACTGAGTTTCCGCATGGGCAAGAATCGGCAGTCACCTCCCTCGGGCGTGCGTGGGATTGCGTCGCGGCCTACCGGGAGCACGAAGTCGGTGACGCAGGGCGTGGGGACGATCGCCACGCCAAGTGGTCTCGGGGTGAATCCGCTGGGCACCGGTCCGACGATGCCGCCGATCGCGACGAGTCCGAGTGGTCATTCGGCGGTATCGAGTCCGAATCCGCTCGGGAACGACGCCGTGTTCGGCAGCGGTTTCGAGAGTCTCTTCGGGAGCTGATCCCGCACGCCGGGAAACGGGAGCGCGGGCACCGGATTAGATTTTCCGAATGCCGAACACTCCCCTTGGTGGGCTCATGGTGCCCGCCGCGTCCTGCTTTACCGCGACCGGTGATCTCGACCGCGCCGCGTTCCAATCGAACATCGATGCGTATGTCGGCCATGGCGTCGATGGCGTGCTCATCGCCGGTTCGAGCGGCGAATCCGCCCTCCTGGATGACGACGATCGTCGCCAGTTGCTCGTGTGGGCGCGCGAGCGTCTGTCCGACGACAAGTGGCTGTTGGCCGGTGTCGGCAGCGAGAGCACGCGACAGACGATTTCGCGCACGCACGACGCGAAGGCCGCCGGCGCTTCGGCGGCGCTGGTGATCTCACCGCACTACTTTCTGAAGCGGATGACGGAGCCGGCGTTGCTGGCGCATTTCCGTGCGGTCGCCGACGCGAGTCCGTTGCCGGTGCTGCTGTACAACATGCCGGCGTATGCGCATCTGGTGCTGAGTCCGGCGTTCGTCCATGAGATGGCCCAGCACGAGAACGTGATCGGCATGAAGGACAGCGCGGGCAATATTCCGGTCTTCACGCAGTATCTCGAATCGCAGGGACCGAATTTCCGCGTGCTGACCGGCAGCGGCGCCACGGTGGTCCCCGCGTTGGCGGCGGGTGCATCGGGGGCGATTCTGGCGATCGCGCTGTACGCCGGTCCGCTGGTCCGTGAGATGGTCAATGCCTTCCGCGCGGGTGATGTGGACGGCGCGACGGCGCTGCAGGCGCGTCTGGCGCCGCTGGCGACGGACATTGCCGGTGCGATGGGCCCGGCCGGTATCAAGGCGGCACTGGATCTGGTGGGACTGCATGGCGGACCGCCGCGCAGTCCGCTGCTGGCCGCGAACGCCGACGAAGTCGCCATCGTGCGGGCGCGTCTCGAAACAGCGGGGCTGCTGTCAGCGTAGGTCGGCTATGCTTTCGCTGATACTCCTTGGCGCGGCCCTCGCGGGTGGTGTGATCCTGATTCCGTTCGGATTGCCCGGCTTATGGGTGATGCTGGGCGCGGCACTCCTGCACTGGGTGCTGGTGCCGCTGGGCGGCATCGGCGTGTGGACGATGGCCGGTGCGGGTGCTCTGGTCGTGGCGGCGGAGGTGCTCGAGTTCACCATATCGGCCCGCTACACCCGGAAGTACGGCGGCTCGCGCCGGGCCTCGTGGGGAGCGGTCATCGGCGGCCTGGTGGGGGCCCTGGTGGGCATTCCGGTGCCCGTGGTGGGTTCGCTCATTGGCGCATTCGCCGGCGCCTTCCTGGGGGCACTGGTGGCCGAGCTCTCAGTGGCGCGCGCGGCGCGCGGCGCGCCGGTACGGGTGGCCACGGGGGCGTTGGTGGGTCGAGTGGTCGCTGCGGCCGCGAAAGTGGGAATCGGCGTCGTGGTTGCCGTCTGGGTCATGGCGGCAGCGGTGGTCGGAAACTAGATTCCCTCAACGCCTCGCGGGTTGTCCGCGGGGCGTTTTTTGTGCGCGGCCCCGAGCCGCCGGAGCCAGGGATTCGCATGTTCGATTCGACGACACGTACGGTGGTGGTAGTGGGTGCCCAGTGGGGCGACGAGGGGAAGGGCAAGCTGGTGGACGTCCTCGCCGAGAAGGCCGATTGGGTCGTGCGCTATCAGGGCGGTGCGAATGCCGGTCACACGGTGCATATCGGCGACAAGTCGTTCGTGTTGCACCAGATCCCGAGCGGCATTTTGCACCCGGGGGTGCGGTGTGCGATCGGCAATGGCGTCGTCATGGATCCGGAGACGCTGTTCACGGAAGTCGACGAGCTGATTGCCGACGGCGTGGACGTGGAGGGGCGGCTGTACGTCAGCGAGCGGGCCCATCTCGTGATGCCGTACCACAAGCTCGTGGACAAAGCGAGCGCGGCCAGCAAGGCGATCGGCACGACCGGTCGCGGCATCGGTCCTGCCTATGAAGACAAGGTGGCGCGCCGCGGTGTGCGCGTGCTCGACCTGCGGAATCCGGGCCGACTGCGCGAGCTGGTCACGGCGGGCGTGGAGCGGGCAAATGCGCAGCTCGAACGTTCGGGCTCCGAGTTGCGCGCGTCGGTCGATGAGACGATCGCCGCGCTCGATGCGCTGACGCCGCGCTTGCTCGGCCTGGCCGACGACGTGGGCCTGTGCGTGCACCGCGCAATCAAGAGCGGAGCGGCGGTTTTGCTGGAAGGCGCGCAGGGTTCGATGCTCGACATTGATCATGGCACGTATCCGTTCGTGACGTCGAGCAACACGACGGTGGGTGGCGCGGCTACGGGCGTCGGCATTTCGCCGATGTCGTTGCAGTGCGCGCTTGGCGTGGTGAAGGCGTATACGACGCGCGTGGGACATGGTCCGCTGCCGACGGAGTTTGCCGAGCCGCTGCAAACACAGGTCCGCACGCTTGGTCATGAGTTCGGCGCCACCACGGGCCGTGCCCGTCGTTGCGGCTGGTTCGATGGTGTCGTGGTGCGCTACGCGGCGCGCGTGAACGGTCTCACGGCGCTGGCCATCACCAAGCTCGACGTGCTGGACACGCTCGACGAGTTGTTGGTGTGCACGGGCTATCGCATCAACGGTGAGGTGCACACGGAATTCCCGGCCGATCTCCAGTTGCTGGAGCACGCCGAGCCGGTGTACGAGACGATGCCGGGGTGGCACCAGTCCACGCAGGATGCGCGGAAGCTGGAAGACCTGCCGGCCGCGGCGCGTGCTTATCTCGATCGTCTCGAGCAGCTGTGCGAGACGCCGATCGCGTATGTGAGCGTCGGTACCCGTCGCGACCAGATCATTGGAGTTCACGCGGTCGTCGCATGAACGCGGCGGCAGCGACGACGTTCGTGGATGTGGCGATCGTGGGGGCCGGGCCGTGCGGTCTGGCCGCCGCCATCGGGGCGATTCGCGGTGGGCTCTCGGTGGCGGTGTTCGACCGCGGTTGCCTCGTGAACGGCATCGCGAGCTATCCGACGTACATGACGTTCTTCAGCACGGCCGAACGCATCGCCATCGGCGGGGTGCCGTTTCTGGTGGCGACCGACAAGCCGACGCGTCGTGATGCGCTGGCGTACTACCGCGGCGTGGCGTCGATGTACGACGTGCCGGTGCGGCAGTACGAAACGGTGGAATCGATGCGCCCGGTGCGTCTCGACCCGCCGGCCGGTGAACCGGTGCCTACCCGCGCGGCGCAGTGGCTGCTGCGCAGCGTGAAGCGCAGCGGCGAGGTGATGGAAACGGCGGCCCATGCGGTGATCATCGCGACCGGCTATTTCGGTCGTCCGAATCTCCTGCAGGTGTCGGGCGAGTCGTTGCCGCACGTGCGTCACGGCTACGTGGAAGGTCACTCGGCGTGGCGCGAGCCAGTCGTGATCGTGGGCGGCGGCAATTCCGCGGTGGACGCTGCGCTCGACATGTACCGGGCCGGCGCGCACGTCACGATCGTGCACGTGGGGGCGACGCTCGATAACGGGGTGAAGCCGTGGGTGCGTCCGGAAATCGAGGCGCGTATTCACGAGGGCAGCATCCAGGCGCACTATGAGAGCCGCGTGGTGGCGATCGAGCCCGACGTGGTGGTGGTGGCGGGGCCAGATGGCGAGGTGCGCATTCCGGCCACGCAGGTGTACACGATGACGGGGTATCTGCCGGAAACGGGATTGCTGGAGGCGGTGGGTGTGCCCATCGAACCGGGCAGCGGCATCCCGCAGCACAACCCGCTCACGATGGCCACGCCGGTGGCGGGTGTCTACCTTGCGGGAGTGATCGCCTCCGGGCTTTCGGCGAATCGTATCTTCATCGAGAACGGCCGCGATCACGGTGACACGATCGTGCGGCATATCCTTTCCTGACTTCAACTCTTCGGTTCCGATGGCTTCCCAACCCGACGTGATGGACAAGCTGGTGTCGCTGTGCAAGCGCCGCGGCTTCATCTTCCAGTCCTCCGAGATCTACGGCGGCACGGGCTCGGTGTGGGACTACGGTCCGCTCGGTGTCGAACTCAAGAAGAACATCAAGGATCGCTGGTGGAACGCGATGGTGCGCTCGCGCGACGACATCGAAGGGCTCGATGCGGCGATCCTGATGCATCCGCGCACGTGGGAAGCGAGCGGGCACGTGGCCGGTTTCGTCGACCCGCTGGTGGACTGCAAGACGTGCAAGGGTCGATTCCGCGCCGACAAGCTGGAAGACGCGCGCTGCCCGCAGAAGCCGAGCAAGCAGCCCGGCCAGCACGATGCCTGTCAACTCACGGAAGCGCGCAATTTCAACTTGATGTTCAAGACGTACATGGGCGCGCTCGAGGAGAGCGCGAGCATTGTCTATCTGCGTCCGGAAACGGCGCAGGGCATCTTCGTGAATTTCCTGAACGTGCAGCAGAGCATGCGCCAGAAAGTGCCGTTCGGCATCGCGCAGATCGGCAAGGCGTTCCGGAACGAGATCACGCCGGGCAACTTCATTTTCCGCACGCGCGAGTTCGAGCAGATGGAGATGCAGTTCTTCGTCGAGCCGGGCACGGACATGGAGTGGTTCGAGCAGTGGAAGCAGCTCCGCATGGAGTGGCACCTGGCGCTCGGCCTCTCGCCGGAGCGTCTCAAGTTCCATCAGCACGGCGCCGGCGAACTCGCGCACTACGCGCGCGCGGCGTTCGACGTGACGTTCGACTTCGGTGGTACGCTCGGCTTTCAGGAAATTGAAGGCGTGCACAACCGCGGCGATTTCGATCTCTCGCAGCACCAGCAGTTCTCGAGTAAGAAACTGGAGTACTACGACCAGCTGAACAACAAGCGTTTCGTGCCGTACGTGATCGAAACGTCGGTCGGCGCGGATCGCGTCACGCTGGCGGCGCTGGTGAATGCGTACCGTGAAGAGTCGGTCGAAGGCGAAGACGAAGGCCGCGTGGTGCTGGGGCTCCATCCGTCGATCGCGCCGATCAAGGCGGCGATCTTCCCGCTCACGAAGAAGGACGGCCAGCCGGAAATGGCGAAGCAGATCATGAACGACCTGCGCATGGCGTTCCCGATGGACTACGACGAGTCGGGGTCGATCGGCAAGCGCTACCGCCGTCAGGACGAAGTCGGCACGCCGTTCTGCATCACGGTCGATGGGCAGAGCACGACCGATCAGACGGTCACCGTGCGTGACCGCGACACGCTGGCGCAGGATCGCGTGGACGTGAGCCAGCTCAAGGGATACCTGGCGGCGAAGCTGGTGGGGTAGTTGGCTCGGCTGGCGGTGTGCGTGCGGCGCGATCGGAGGAACTGATCACACAGAGACAAGGAGAAAAGGAGACAAGGAGTTCTCTTTTTCTCCTTGTCTCTTTTTCTCTGTGTGATCGGTTCAGCGAGGCACGTTGACGCGCTCATCACCATCGAGATAGCCATTCATGATCCGCTGCACGCCGTCGATTAGGCGGTCGCCTCCGAAATTGATGAGTAGGCCGACTGGCAGCTGCATGAGCCGCAGATAGGTCAGCAATTGTCGCTGGTGAATGGGCGCCGGGCGTTCGGTGCATTTGAGCTCGACGGGCACGCGGCCTTCTATCAGGAGGTCGAGCCTGAAGCCGAATGCGATTTTCGTCCCTTTGTACTCGAATGGGATGACCTGCTGTCGCTGTACTCGGAGACCTCGTCGCGTGAGTTCGGCGGCCAAGACCTCCTCGTAGGCCGACTCGAAGAGGCCGGGGCCGAGGTCGGCGTGGATGTGGATCGAGGCGTCGATGATGTCGGCGGTGATCTGATTGATGGGGGGCATGCCGGAGCATGCGCCGAGGCCGTCATCGTCCTGTCAGCGAGTTGCCATCCCACGACGTAGCCTGCAACGTAGGGGTGCCGTCCGCACGCGGGCGGCCCTGCAGTGCTCAGCCCTCTCTTTCCCGACCATGCTGCCACTTCGACCTTTCCTGTTTCTCACGGCGCTGTCCGTTCCGGCGGTGCTGACGCAACCGCCGGTCAAACCGGCGACCGCGACGTCCCGCGTGGCGCCACTGGCACCACTGGCGCCGGTCACGTTGGACTCCACGCTGCTCAAGTCGTTCCGGTGGCGCAACATCGGTCCGGATCGCGGCGGCCGGTCGATTGCCGCCAGCGGGGTGGTGGGGCGCAAGAATGAGGCGTACTTCGGCGCGACCGGTGGCGGGCTCTGGAAAACCACCGATGGAGGTGAGAACTGGGCGCCGGTGACCGACGGCCAGATCACCAGCGCCTCCGTGGGCGCGGTGGCCGTCAGCGAGAGCAGTCCCGACGTCGTGTACATCGGTATGGGTGAGTCGGCGATTCGCGGCAACATCATGCCTGGCGACGGCATCTACAAGAGCACCGACGCCGGCAAGACGTGGGCGCACATGGGCTTCAAGACGGTGGACGCGATCTCCAAGATCCGCATCCACCCCACGAACCCCGACATCGTGTACGCGGCCGTGTTCGGCAAGTACAGCGTGCCGAGCGCGGAGCGCGGCGTGTTCAAGAGCACCGACGGCGGCAAGTCGTGGCGCAAAGTGCTGTTCCGCGATGACAAGTCGGGCGCGATCGATATCGCCCTCGACCGCAACAACCCGAGCGTGATGTACGCGGCGATGTGGGAAGCGTACCGCAAGGAGTATCAGATGTCGTCGGGTGGTCCGGGTTCCGGCCTGTTCAAGAGCACCGACGGTGGCGAGACCTGGACCGAGATTACGCGCAACAAGGGACTGCCCGCCGGTCTGGTGGGACGTATTGGCGTGGCGCTCACCGCCGCGAATTCGAACCGGGTGTACGCGCTGATCGAGAATGACAACGGTGGACTGTTCAAGAGCGATGACGCGGGCGCGACGTGGACGCTGGTGAACAGCGACCGCAACATCCGGCAGCGCGCGTTCTACTACACGCATCTATTCGCCGATCACAAGAATGCCGACGTCGTGTACGCGCAGAACACGTCGCTATTCCGTTCGCCCGACGCGGGCAAGACGCTCACAAGCATCGGCAACGGCACGCACGGCGACCACCACGACCTGTGGATTGATCCGGCGGATCCGACGCACTTGGTGGGCGCGAATGACGGCGGCGGTGCCGTGACCACGAACACCGGTATCAAGTGGTCTGAACAGGACTTCCCGACCGCGCAGTGGTACCACGTCATCACCACCAAGCACATCCCGTATCACGTGTGTGGTTCGCAGCAGGACAACAGCACGCTCTGCACGCCCTCGCAGTGGAACTTCGGCCGGTCCAACGGCGCGCAGCAGGCGGCGGGCGGCATGGCGGTGTCGTATCAGGTGGGTGGTGGTGAGCCCGGCTACATCGCGGCGGATCCGCTCGATCCCGACATCTTCTATGCCGGCACGAACAATGGCGGCTACGTCGACAAGTTCAACAAGAAGACCGGCCTGTCGCGCGAAGTGAATCCGTATCCCTGGTTCTATTCGGGTGAGCCGTCGAAGGACATCAAGGAACGCTGGCAGTGGACATTCCCCATCCTGTATTCGCCGCTCAATCCGAAGATGCTCTTCGTCTCGTCGCAGCGGCTGTGGCGCACGCTCGATGGGGGGCGTACGTGGAAGGTGCTGAGCGGCGACCTGACGCGTCATGCGCCCGAAACGCAGGAGAAGTCGGGCGGTCCGATCACCGGCGATATGAACGGCCCCGAAGTGTATGGTGTGATTTTTTCCGTCGGGCCGAGCAAGAAGGACGTGAATGTGATCTGGACCGGTTCCGATGACGGTCTTGTGCACGTGACGCGCAATGGCGGTCTCTCGTGGACCAACGTGACGCCGAAGGACATGCCGGACTTTGGGCGCGTCTCGCAGATCGACGCGTCGGCGTTCGACGCGGGCACGATGTACATGTCGGTACGCCGTCCACTGCTGAACGATCGCGCGCCGTACATCTTTCGCACGACCGACTTCGGCAAGACGTGGACGAAGATCGTGAAGGGCCTTGGCGCTGAGGACTACGTGCACGCGGTGCGCGAAGATCCGGCCCGCAAGGGGCTTCTCTATGCCGCCACGCAGCACGGCGTCTATATCTCGTACGACGACGGCGCGAACTGGCAGAGCCTCAAGCTCAACATGCCCGACACGCCAATCGCCGATCTCGTGGTGGAAGCGAATGATCTCGTGATCGCGACGCACGGTCGTGGATTCTGGGTGCTCGACAACGTGGCGCCGCTGCGTCAGGCCACGCCGGCCGTCCTCGCAGCCGACGCCCATCTGTTCGCGCCGCCGGTCGGCATCCGCTCCAGCGCCGGCGTGCCGATGAGCTGGGTGTTCAAGTCGGCGCCCAAGCGCGCGACCTTATCGGTGCTCGACTCCACCGGCGCCGTACTGCGTGAATTCACCGGCGACACCGCGACCGCGGCGTCGGCCGGTGGTGCGGGTCGTCGTCGTGGCACCTCGTCGTCGTTCCCGCTCACGGCCGGACTGTCGCGCTTCACGTACGACATGCGCGCCACGGGCATCGAAAGCTTTCCCGGCATGATTCTCTGGGGCGCAGGCACCGCTGGGCCGGCGCTGCCGCCGGGTCGCTATACGGTGCGTCTGACGGCCGATGGCAAGACGCTGACGGCGCCGATGACGATTCAGCGCAGCCCGCTGTTGCCGGAAGTCACGAACGCCGATCTGCGCGCGCAGTACGCGTTCGGCAAGCAGGTGCGCGACAAGACGAACGAAGCGCAGAAGGCCGTGATCGAGATTCGTCGCGTGAAGGAGCAGTTGGACGACCGCCTCAAGCGCAGTCAGGATGCCGCGCTCGCGGCGAAGGGCGGTACGCTCAAGACCAACGCGTCGGCCGTGGAAGAGCAGGTGTATCAGGTGAAGAACCAGAGTGGACAGGACCCGCTCAACTTTCCGATCCGCGTGAACAACCGCCTGGCGAATCTCCTGTCCATGTCGGAGCGTGGTGACGGCCCCCCGGGCACGTACATGCCGGAGATCCTCAGCATCCTCACGAAGGAACTCGGCGGCTATACCACGAAACTCGAGACCGTGTGGAAGGTCGATCTGTCCGCGGTGAACGCGGAGTTGAAGCGGCTCAACTTGCCGTTGCTCGATCCCAAGTGCACGGTCGTGGCCGGATGCACTGCCACCCCATGAAGACTCGCGTCATCATCACGGTGCTCAGCGCAGTCGCGCTGAGCACCGGCTGTGGTCCGAGTGTGCGAACGCGCGTGGCGAACGCGATGCAGGGATGCCTCGCCGTTCGCAATCCGGCGTTCGTGCGCGGCGAGGGCGAGCGGGCGCTGTCGATTCCGCTGCCGCCAGCGGTCGATTCGCTGGCGAGCGGCACGGCGTACACGTTCGGGTTGATTGTGTATCAGGAAACCGCCGATCAAGCGACGACGCAGGCCGAAGTCACGTGCGCCCTCGAGCTGGGATCGCGCTACGAAAGCGAAGACACGCGCGACTGGCTCAACTACTTCTCGCGCCATCCCAATGCGCCGGTCGCGAATTTGGCGACGCGGTTGCTGGATGGGCAGCTCCGGCAGATCGGCGCGGCGCCTCAAACGCGTGCCGCGCCGAAGTAGGGCGTGATTACGGCTTGCGCTTGTCCCTCACGGCCCGCTTCACGTCACGACGTTCCTGCTTCACGTCACGCTTGTCGGCGCGGATCTCGCGCGTCTCCTGTTTCACGGCGCGGCGGTCGCCGACCTTCGCGGCCTGCCGACGATCGCGCTGATCTCCGTTGAGTTCGTGCTTGGCCTTCCGCAGTTCCCTCGCTTCCTGCTTGACGGTCTGTGCGGACGCGGTCGATGCCACGGCGAAGGGCAGCGCGGCGAGCAGTGCGGTGAGATAGATCGATCGACGCATGAGACACTCTCCTGGTGCGCGGCAACACGGCGCCGATCCCTCGATCATCAGCCGTATCGCGACGGGTTCATCAAGGAAGACGGGCCCCGGTCGGCGATGTTAAGCCGGCGCGGGGCCCGTCGATTTTCACTCAATAGAACATTGGCACTGCCGCACGTTGACGTCAGCGCTCGATGCGCATCCCCACCATGCCCCACGGCTTGTAGAACTCGTAGCTCGGATCGTCGCCGCCACCACCGCGGTTGAGGCGATCGCCAACCGTCGCGCGCAGCGGCGTATTGGACAGGTTGATCGCTTCGGCGAAAAGCTTGATGCCGGTGCGAATCTGATAGGAGCCCGACGCATCCCACTGCAGCCGCTCACGGGTGCGGGTATCTCCATCAGGCGTGATCGCGTTGAGCGTGGACAGGAACTCGCCGGAGTAGTTCGCACCGACGCGTAGCGATACGGGACCGCGATCGAAAAACACCCCGAGGTTGCCGGCATTGCCGGTCTGTCCTGGCAGCGGCGTATCGACACCGGTACGTCCGCGACCCGGGATTTCGGCAACCGACTTCGTGTAGGTGTAGTTCGCGTTCAGTCCGAGACCGGCGAGCATGCCTGGCAGGAACGTGAGGTTTTGCTGCCAAGCCACTTCGAAGCCATACAGTTTCGCCGTGGGGCCATTCACCGGCTGAAGCACCTGCGTCGCATCGGGACCGAGCGCTTCATCGGTGCGACGTGCGCGGGCGGTGGGGAAGATGAAGTTCTTGAGGTCTTTGTAAAACGCGCCGGCCGACATGAAGCCGACTGAGCGGAAGTAGCGCTCGACCATGAGGTCGTACGCCAGCGCCGTCGTGGCCTTGAGCGCGGGGTTGCCGATCGTGGCTGTTTGCTGGCCGGCCTGCACATTCACATACGGCGTCATGTCCTGGAACTGCGGGCGCACCAGCGCAGTGGTCACGGCCGCCTTCACGTTCGTGTAGTCGTCAATGCGATACGTGGCGTTGATCGACGGGAACACGTTGACGTAGTTGCTCGTGCCGGTGGTGTCTGCGATGGGGCGGGACAGGGCGGTGCCGGCGGCGTTGAGCGACACGATCTTCGCCGTATTCTCCACGCGTGTGGCTTCGACACGAACGCCGGGGATAAGGCGCAGTGCGCCAGCATCGAGCGTGGCCATGAGGTACCCGGCGTAGACGTCTTCACCCACCGCGAACGTCCCACCGGCCGACGTGGTGGCCGAGGTGAGGGCATTGGCGGTGAACGCCGTCGGATTGGCCTTGATGAAATCGGCCATGCGGGTCGGATCGAAGGTGCGTCCGAACTGGTAATCGCCGCCAAAGATCGTGCGGCCGGTCGTCTCGGCCGTGAGGGCGCTCATGAGCGTCGCCGCAGTGGCACCCGACGCGTTCGCACCGAGCGCATTCGTATACGTGGCGTTCACCAGCGAGTTGTCGCGTTCCTTGAGTCGCGCCGACAGGCCGCCTTTCAGCGTGCCGGTGACGCCGCCGAACGACACTGGCATCGAGGCATTCAGCTTGGCGCTGATGTCGCTGTCCTTGGTGTCGCGCACTTCGCGCACGAAACTGTTGAAGCCGAAACGCGACGGATCATCGAACGCTCCGACGGACACGTTCGCGCGCGGGCGATTGGCATCGGCGAAATTGTAGCCGAGCGTCATGCCGCTTTGCCGGAACGACATCGTGAGCACGTCCGGACGGCTTTCGGAGGCGCGCGACGTGCCGACGGCCCAGTCGAGCGACTTGCCGTCCTTCGCGAAATGCTCACCGCCGACCTGCGCCGTGAGAATATCCTGGATGACCTCGCGCAGGCGGATATCGCGGTCGAACTGCGATCCGGTCGTGATGCCGGAGTCGGGTGTCACCTGCGTCCAGCGGGAGCCGCCGCCGCCGCGGAAACGGAAACGGGCACGGGCGCGGACTTCATCGTCGGAAAAACGATTGAACGTGCTGCGCACGAACAGCTTGCTGTTGTTGGCCAGCAGGTAGTCGAGCGTACCGTTGAGACCGGCGCGGAGGCGGTTCACCTGCGGATAGTCACGCAGCTCGAAGAGATTCGGCGCGTCGAGCGAGGTCAGCGACGGCGCAATGCCGCAGTTGCGCGTCTGCGAGCACCAGTCGCCTTCGATGTTCTGCGACGCGCGCTCGTTCTTGTAGTACGTACCGCCGACCGTGGCGCCGAACTTCTGCGACGCGCCGAACCGCTTACCGGCGTTGGCACCGACATTCACCAGCGCCCCGCCGCCAAGCTGGTTGGCGCCGCCGGCGAAGGTGGCGTTCAGCAGCGGCTGGTTGGCGCGCGCGGTGCGGGTGACGATGTTCACGTTGCCGCCGATGGCGTCGGCATCCATGTCCGGCGTGAGCGTCTTGGAGATCTGAATCTGCGCCGCCTGGTCGGAGGGCACGATGTCCATCGGCAGCTGGCGGCTGTTCTGCTCGGGGGAGCTGATTCGAAGGCCATTGAGCGACATCGAGTTGAGATCGGCATTCGTGCCGCGGATCTGCACGAAGCGACCTTCACCCTGGTCGCGCAGGACGGCTACACCCGGCACGCGGGCGAGCGCTTCGGCCATGTTGGGGTCGGGGAGACGGCCCACCAGTTCGTTGTCGATCACACTCGAGATCGTGGAAGCGGTGCGTTGCTGGTTGAGCGCCGAGGCCTGTCCGGCCACCTGTCCTTTGACTTCGATCGCGGAGAGCGTCGTCATGGCGGCGGCCATCTTCACGTCGAGCGTGGCGGTGGCGCCCGCCGTTACAGTGACCGTCTTGGTGACGGCCTGAAAGCCGATGTAGCGAAACGTCAGCGATCGCGCCCCGGTGGGCACATTCACCGCGCGATAGGTGCCGTTCTGGGACGCGGCGCGAATCGCGGTGCCTTCGACGGTCACCAGCACACCGGAGAGCGGACGTCCATTCGGGTCGGTGACGGAGCCGGTCACCACACCCTGCGCGCCGAGCGGAGCCGCCGCGAGCAGCAGGCCGGCGGCAAGACAGCGAAGCGAAAAGTGCATCGAGATCATCGGTTGAGAGGAAGGCGCTTGCGCACGTCGCGCCAGTCGTAGAGGTGGAACGTCTTGTCGGTCGACATCATCACGAGCAGTCCTTCGGGAAAAGCCGGCGAGAGCGCGTGCGCCGTCACGTCGAGGCCGTCGGTTTCCTGGGCGGCGACGGGGATCGTGGCCAGCACCACATGCGTATGCGGCGCGCCCGTGCTGCCTTCGCGCGCAAACAGTTGCAGGCGATGACCCTGTTGATCGGAGACCACGAGGTAACCGGTGGAGTCGCTGGTGGGGTACACGGCGATGCCTTCGTGATCGCTCACGAAGCCGGTGGTACCGAACAGTGCGAGTTCCTTGGCCGCGTCAGCGCGATCGGGATCGGCGTAGTACTTCCGAATGCCCACGGTCTCGTCGCTGTAGTACACGAAGCCGAGATGCTGATCGACGGCGATGGCCTCGATTTCCTTCTTGCCGCTGTAGGCGCCGAAGGTCCGGACGCGGGTCGCCGTGAGTGTGCCGTTGCCGGCATCGGCGAGGCGGTACTGCCAGAGGTACCCTTCACTCGGGCCGCTCTTGCCACCGACTATGGCGAACACCGCTCCGTCGCCCGGGCGACGGTACATCGCGATGCCCATCGGCGCGCGGGTCGCATCGCCGTCAAACACCTTGATGCCGCCACCATCGATGGGTGTCATGTCTGGCAGCCGGAACATGCGCAGCGACATCGTGCCGCGTTCGGCGGTCACGGCAACGTCGATACGCTTTCCACCAAGCGAAACGCCGGTGATGATGTCGACGTTGTTCGGTCGCTTCAGGGGACGACGCGTACGGGTGCTGTCGATGCGCCCATCGAGCGTGAAGACATAGAGTCCGCCGGTGCTGTCGCCCTTGTCGGTGCCGACAATGAGGGAGCGGGATGGATTCAGCGTATCGATCCAGATGGCCGGGTCATCCGAGTCGTTCAGCACGGCCGAGGTCACGACGACGGGCCGGAGTGTGTCAGTCGTCGCTGCGACGGACGTGGTGCTTGGCGTTGCTCGTGGAGCGTCACCCGAACGACAGGCGCTCAGCAGGAGGCTGAGGACTGCGCAGGCTGTCAGCGAGGAGGATTGCACAGATGTGGACCTAGGGGCTGCTGTCGGCACAATGCCGGCAGACTCAGCGCGAAAAGCTCCGTCGATCGTGTGACCAACCCGCGACGGTTCTGTCACGGTTGTGTATCCTCGACCTACTCCAACTGGCTTTCCTCGAAGCGGCATGCGCATAGCTTTCCCGGATGACTTCTTCCGCCAATTCCCGTCCTGTCGCGCTGATTACGGGCGCCTCGCGTGGCATCGGGCACGCGATCGCGCTCCGGCTCGCACCGAAGCACGACCTGATTCTCGTTGCGCGCGACGAGTCGCTGTTGACCGCCGTCGCCAGCGAGTGCACGGTGCTCGGCGCTGCCGTGCAGTGCATCACGGCCGACGTGCAGAACGCACTGGTCACGGCGCAACGGCTGACGGGACTCCGCGTCGATGTCCTGGTGAACAATGCCGGCGTGGCGGTGATGAAGCCGTTCCTCGAGATGACCGCTGAGGAGTGGCATCGCCAAGTCGACGTCAACGTGAACGCGCTCTACCACGTGACGCGCGCCGTCCTCCCCGGTATGGTGGCGCGTGGTCACGGTCACGTTTGCATTATCGGCAGCACGGCAGGGCGCAACACCTTCGTCGGCGGCACCTGCTACACGGGCACCAAGCACTTCGTGATGGGCTTCGCGGAATCGTTGATGCTGGAGGTACGCGATGCCGGTGTCGGCGTATCGGTGATCACGCCCGGTTCGGTCGATACCGATCTGTTTCCGGTCGGCACGAATCGCACCTGGATGCTCGAACCGAAGAACGTCGCCGATGCGGTGGGCTTTGCCATCGAGGCGCCTCCACACATGCTCGTGCATCGGCTCGAGGTTCGACCGCTCTCGCCGAAGCGCCCTCGGGCCTCCTGAGGTGAGCGACGCGCGCGAACTGTTGGCGGTGCGCGAGATCGCGCACGCCTTCCTGCTGGCCGATCGTCCGAGTGATGTGCAGCAGTTCGCTCTCGATCGGGTCACACCGATCCTCGGTGCCGCGTTTTCACTGGTGATGGAACTCGGCGACGATGGAGAGCTGCTGCGGCCGGTGGCGCAGCACGAGTGGCCGTCGAAGCACCGGCATTGGATCGGCGCGCTGCGCGTACGCGTCGGTGACGGACCCAGTGGGGTGGCGGTGGCCGAACGACGACTGGTGGAGGTGGCCGATCTTTTCGCCGATGCCTCGCTTGGCGCGTGGCACGAAGTGGCGGAGGAGCTCGGCTTCCGGTCGATTATCGCGGCGCCAATGGAGACGGCGGACGGGCCGATCGGGGCCATCGCGTTCTACTTCGCCGACGCCACGCATGTGCGAGACGAGCAGCGGGCGTTGGTGCGGGTGGTGGCTGATCAGTTGGCGGCGGCCACGGACAAGTCGCGACGTACCGACGCGCTTCGACGCGCAAACGCGGCGCTGGCCGAAGCCAACGCGCAGCTCGAGCGACAGGCGGCGGTGTGGAACAGCGCCGTGCGGGCGCGCGATCAGATCGTGCATGACGTGGTGTCGGCGCTGCTCACGCTGGCGGCTCCGGGTGACACCGCCGACGCGTCGATGCGCTTGGCGGCGGTCCATGCGCTGGCCGTTGCGGCTCGCGACTACGACGTGGTCACTCACGACGACTTTTCCGCGGCCGCCGCCGACGTGGACCCGCGTGAGCCACTGCTTTCTGCGGTGGCGACCTGGCGTGTCCGGGCCCCGATGGTGCCCATTCACGTGGACGAACCCACGGTGCTCCTGCCCACGATCCGTGGCGACCTGCATTGGCTGTCCCGTCTTCTGGAACTTGTGGTCGGGCTGGCGGTACGGTCGGCGTGTATCGAGGGTGGGACGGTGAATACCGGGGTTCGGCTGGGTCGAGGCTTCATTGCCCTTCAGGTCGGGTGGCGCGATGCCTCGTCGGACGGGGGCGCAGATCAACCTCTCTCAGTGCCTTCACGTATACTTCAAGAGATGCCGCGCCGTCCGGCGCACGACCCGTTTGCGGGCGTGCGGGGGGCGGTGACGGCGCTCGATCAGCCGCTGGCCACCGTCCTGGCCGGACGCCTTGGCGGTCAGATGCGCGTCGAGCAATCGGCCAGTGGGTCAGACGACGAGGGCGGGTGGACGTTGATCTTCCCGGTCGAAGCGGATCTCTGACACACGGCGGTCGTCCCTCCCGTTCTCCCGTTCACTCCGGATCGCCCGTATGCACCAGCAGTCGAATCGCCAATTGCAGGAACGTCTCACCACGCTGCCGATCGCGGACGTCATCGCGATGGCCGCGCGATTCTTTACGCGCCGCAGCGGCGTCTACGCGACGTTTATCGAGAAGCAGGGCCCTTCGCACCTCGTCCTGCGAGGGCAGGGCGGCGAAGAGCTGGTGATCGCGGCGCGCGTGACCGATGCCGGCACGTCGGTGTCCGGGTCGACGTACATGTTCGATCAGCAGGTGGCCCGATTTCTCGACTCGCTGCCGGCGGCGCCCGCGTTGTCACAAGCTGCGCCGGACGCGCCTGCTATCGCGGCACTGCCGGAAGGCGTGGCATGACGGTCAGTACCACGCAGTTTGTGAATTCGCTGCGCGTGCGGCCGGAGATTGTGCGTCTCGCGAGTGATCAGGCCCCCGTATTGTGGACGGTACGCGTGCAGGCGGCCGACGTGTGGGATGCGGTGCGCGTTGAAGCATCGCCGGAAACGCGCGTGCGCGACGTGAAGCAGGCCGCGATGGCGCTGCTGCTGCCCGACGTCGATCAGATCGACAGTTTCATGGTGAAGTTGCATGGTGCGGAAGTGACGAACGAGTCGCAGTCGCTGCAGTCGGCGGGGGCGCGCGACGCGTCGACGCTGTTCGTGACGGGACGCCGTCGTCGGCCGGTTCGGTGAGCGAGCGATCTCCTGAGTCGTTGATCGCGGCGGTCCAACGGCTGCGTGGTGAGATTGCGAAGCGCATCGTCGGGCAGGATGCGGTGGTGGATGAGATTCTGATGGCGCTGGTGGCCGGCGGGCACGCCTTGCTGGTGGGCGTCCCCGGTCTCGCGAAGACGCTGATGATCAAATCGTTGTCCGACGCGATGCAGCTCGAGTTCCGTCGCATTCAGTTCACGCCCGACCTCGTGCCAAGTGACATCACCGGCACGGAGATTCTCGAGGAGAGTGGCGGTGGTGCACGAGCGTTCCGCTTCGTGCACGGTCCGGTGTTCGCGAATATCGTGCTGGCCGACGAGATCAATCGCGCGCCGCCGCGTACGCAAGCCGCGCTGCTGGAGGCGATGCAGGAACACAGCGTGACCGCCGCCGGCAAAACGATGAAGCTGCCCGAGCCGTTCTTCGTGCTGGCCACGCAGAATCCGATCGAACAGGAGGGCACGTATCCGCTGCCCGAAGCGCAGCTGGATCGCTTCCTGTTCGACATCCGTGTGGGCTACCCCACCGAAGCCGACGAGATTTCGATTCTGCGCACGACCACGGGAAAGCGCGGTGCGCCCATCGAAGCCGTGTTCTCGGCGGACGACGCGTTGGCCCTGCAGCGCGTCGTGCGCGAGTTGCCCTGCAGCGAGTTGGTGCTCACCTACGCGGCCAAGCTCGTGCGCGCCACGCGGCCGCAAGAGGCCTCGGCGCCGAACATCGTGCGACAGTACGTGCGATGGGGCGCCGGACCGCGCGCGGGACAGGCGTTGATTCTCGGGGCGAAGGCGTGTGCGTTGCTGGCTGGTCGCGCGGCCGTGTCGCCGGCGGATATCCGGCGCGTCGCGATGCCGGTGCTGCGGCATCGCATTCTGCCGAATTTCGCGGCCGAGGCGGATGGCGTGTCGGCGGAACCGATCATCGAGGCGCTGTTGTCGCACGTGGCAGCGCCAGGCAGCGCGCTGCCGGCCTGATCGCGCGGGATAGAGGCACCCCACCGATGAGCGCGGATTACGGGCCGCTGCTCGATGCGCTGCGCGGCGTACGCTGGCCGGCCCGCCGTGCCGTGGCTGCGGCGCCGTCGGGCGCGCATCGTTCGCGCCAGCGCGGAACGGCGGGTGAGTTCACGGAGTATCGCCTGTATCGACAGGGCGATGATCCGCGCGCGCTCGACTGGAAGTTGCTGGCGCGCAGCGATCGCGCTTTCGTGCGGTTGAGTGATGACCGCGCGTTGCTGCCCACCTGGATCGTGCTCGACGGGAGTGCCAGCATGGACTTCCCCGAAGGAGCGGGGATGAGCAAGTGGCGGATGGCGTGTGCCGTCGCGGTGGGACTTGCGGCCGTGGCGCACGCATCGGGTGATCCGGTGGGCGTGCTGGCGCTCCACGCCGACGGCGTGTTGCGCATGCCGCCGCGTACACGACGCGGCACGGTGCGCGAGATCGCGCGATCGCTGGATGCGGTGCGGGCTGGCGGCACCAGTGCGCTGGCGGCCGCGCTCATGCAGATCCCCGTGACGGCACGCTGCGTCCTCGTGACCGACTGCCTCGGCGATCATGACGCCACGGTCAAGAACGCGTCGGTGCTGGCGGCCGGCGGTGCGACGCTGGAGTGCCTGCACGTCGTGGCGCGCGAGGAGCTCACGCTCCCTGCCGGGATCTTCCGCGCCCAGGATCCGGAGGATGCCACCGTCTGGCGCGTCACGAGCCCCGATGTGCAGCGTGGCTACTCGGCGCGGTTCAACGCATTCCGCGCGCAGGTGCGTGATCAGTGGCGCGCGCTTGGCGCGGGCTACACGGAAGTGCCGACTGACGTGGCGCCAGCGCGTGCCGTCCGTGCGGTCGTCGCGGGGCTGGCGCTGTGATCGGGTTCGCCGCTCCCTGGATTTTCGGCGTTGCGCTGGCCGCGGCACTAACGATCACGGCCCTGCACTTTCTGTCCGCGCGACAGCCGCGCGTGCTATTGCTGCCGACGGCGCGGTTCGTTCCTAAGCGCGATGCGCGCGCGGTCGCGCGACAGGCCAAGCCCAGTGACGTGCTGCTGTTGCTGTTGCGCGTGATTGCGCTGCTCGCGGCCGGTTCGGCGCTGGCCGGTGCGCGGTGCGGTGCGCAAAGCGCGCGCACGTCGCAGCTGATCGTGATCGATGCGGCGTGGCGCGCCGACTCGCTGGCGCTGCTGTCGCGTGCGATGAGTGCGGCGGCGGTGGAGAGCGTGGCCGCGCTCGAACCGCCGGTCGTGCTGTGGGTGAACGGCGTATCGAACGATCCTGGTGTGGCGATCGCGGCGGCGATCCGTGAATCGGCGAGTCAGGCACATGCCGATCCGTCGTTGGCGGCGCTCTCCCTCACCGTCGTGATGCCGGAGTTGGTGCGTTCGCGGCGTGGGTGGGATGCCTGGCGCAACCAGTGGCCGGCGCGCATTCGCGTGGTGCGTCCCGTGCACGCCGGCGCGACCGATACCAGTGCAATGGCGGGGGCCGCCTTCGGACGCGTGCGGGTTGTGAGCGCCGCGACGACCGTGGGTACGGATGTCGTCGCCGCGGCGTATGCATCGCGTGGTGTCAGCGCCACGCGCACGCCCGGGGCGGATGAGGACGATGTGGTCGTGCGTCGTGAGACGACGGATGACGCGACGAACGCGCGTGTCACGGTCCTCTGGCCGGTGAGTGGCGTGCCGGCGGGGTGGCCTGCGGCATTGCCAGCGGACTCCGTGGGCGCCGTCGTCGCTACCGGTGTGGCGCTGGTCGCCCCATGGGTGCGTACCGCATTGCCGCCGGCGTTGTCGGACAGCGTCCGTGCGATTGCGTGGTGGAGTGACGGGGTGGCGGCCGCTGTCGAGCGGACGCGCGGGACGTCATGCGTGCGCGAGGTGGCGATCGCGGTGGCGCCGGCGAGCGATCTTCTGCTCTCCCCGACGGCGGATGGTGTGTTGCGGGCGCTGCGAGCCCCGTGTGGAGGGATCGGCGTGCCCGCGCCGAAGGAGTCTGCGGGTACGTCGGGCGTGGCGGCAGCGACCATGCAGGCATCGGCGAGTCGATTCCGTGCGCTCAACGTGACCGCGCGCACCACGCAGCCGGCCTGGCTGGCAACGGCGCTGCTCGTGATGGCCTTCGTGGCGTTGCTGGCCGAACACGTGGTTCGGCGCGAAGCGGCAGGCGCCGCGGCATCATGAGCGATACGACGCTGCTATCGGTCGTCCACAGTGTGCGGCGTGCGCTGACACGAATGGTGTACGTGCGGGCCACGTTGCTTGCCCTCAGCGTGGCGCTGTCGGCGTGGCTGGTGGCCGACGGCGTCGAGCTGGCACGAGGCGGCATACCCCTCGGTACGAGTCGCAGTGCGGCCATCGCGTTCGTCATCGCGTTGGGTGTCACGCTTATCGGGAGCTGGATGCTGGCCGCACGTCGCACCCGGGGCATCACCGACATTCGCGCGGCCTTGTGGCTCGAAGAACGTGGCGCCGACGTGGGGACCGCGAGCTTTGCGTTGGTGACGTTGGTCGAGACGCTGATCGGGCGACGGTCGTCGGATGCCGATGCATCGCCCGCCAGCATGTCAGCACGGGAGAGCTTGGAGAATCCCCTGCTCCAGGCGTCGGCACACGAAGTGCTTGCGCGCACGAATGTGCCGCGCGCGCTGCGGCGCACGGCGAAAAATCAATTGCTAGGCCCGGCGCTGTTTGCGGGCGGCGCGCTCACGGTGCTGGTGCTCGGTGCGTTGGCCCGCTCGTCGGGGAGCGGTACGGCCAACTTGCTGCTGCGGGCCGTCGCCGGCGACCGGGCCATGGCGACGCCTATGCTACCGCTTGGTGCGTGGACCGTGCGCGTCGATGCGCCCGCGTACACGCGTCGCGCTCCGCAACAGTTCGGCGACATACAGAATGTGGCGGTGGTGAGTGGAAGCACGGTGCTGCTGCGCGGCACCGGCCCGGTGCCGGAGCAGGTGATCGAGCGCCTCGTAGGTGAAGCGGCCGATACGCTCGCGACCGCGCGTCGCCAGCGGGCGTTGTCGCCCATCGCGACTGGTGACGGCTGGAACGTGCGCACGGTGGCCACCGATGGACCCGTCACGATTCAGCTCAACCGTGGCGGTCGTTCGCGTTTGCTGGTGGTGGAAGGACGCGCTGATTCGATCCCGATCGTGTCGCTGGTGCAGCCGGCTCGCGACAGCGTGTTCCGCACGCCGCAGGGGTCGCTGACCCTCGTCGCGTCGGTGCGCGACGACATCGGCCTGGTCAATGCGCGCTTCGAACTCATCGTGAGCTCGGGCGACGGCGAACGCTTTACGGCGCGCACCCTGCAGATGGGTACCCGCAGCTATGCCGGCGATCGAGTCGGCACGATCCGCGCGACGATGGACATCGCCGCCCTCAAGCTGGTCGCGGGCGACATCGTGCACCTGCGGGCGATTGCGCGCGATGCGCATCCCGCATCGAATCGCGAGTTCGGCAGCAGCGAGACGCGCTCGTTCCGTATTGCCCGCGCGGCCGAGTACGACTCGGTGGCCGTCGAACCCGCGCCGCCGCCCGAGGTGGACAAGTCGCTGCTCAGTCAACGCATGCTGTTGATGCTCACCGAGAAGCTCGAGAAGCAGCGGCCTTCGTTGGAACGTAAGTCGCTCATGAGCGAGTCGACGAAGATCGCGCGCGATCAGGCGCGACTGCGTCAGGCGGTCGGTGACGTCGTGTTTCAGCGCTTGAGCGGCGACGTGAGTGGCGAGCACGCGCACACCGCGGGCGACGGGCATGATCACGGCGTCGAGCAGCAGCAGGGCAAACTCGCGTTGACCGGCAGCAATGCCGGCGGCGTGCTCGAGGAGGGCGACGACTCGCCGGTCATCGCGATCAACCAACCGCTGCTGGAAGCGTACAACGCGATGTGGGACGCCGGGCGAGCGCTCGAGCAGGGTGAGCCCAAGGCGGCGATCCCGCATATGCGGCTCGCGTTGGCTGCCATCGAACGGGCGCGTTCCGCGGAGCGGCTGTATCTGCGTGGCAAGCCACCCACGGTGATCATCGACATCGCGAAAGTGCGTCTTGCCGGAAAGGACACGGGCGTCACCAATCTCCGGCGATCGCGCGAAGCGCTGCCGCCGCGCGAGGCGCGCCGTGCGGTGCGTCTGGTCGCTGCCGCGCAGCTGGTGCTGACCGATGCGTCGGCTGCCCGTGATTCGCTTGCGGTTCTGCGCGTCGAGGCGCTTGGCGATTCGCCAGCGTTTGCGGCCGCGGTCGGGGCGGTGCTCGAGGTACTCGGCCGCGAAGGCGACGTCACCGAGGCCTTCATCCGCGCGCGTCGCGTGCTGGGCGGCGTCGTTCGCACCGAGGCCGGTACGTGGTCACGCGGCGTACCACGGTGAGCCACCCGTCCGCCCTCGAGCCGTTCGCGTTCGCGACGGCGCAGTACGAATCGGGCGACTGGGATTCGGCGCCCATGTTACCAGCCAATGTGATCGACTCGATCGCGCGCTACACGTCGCTCCCGGTTCGCCCGCAGGGCGTGACGGTGCCGCTGTCGTCCGAGGCCGTGTTCGCCTATCCGCTGCTCTTTCTGACCGGCCACCTGCCGGTGCGCTTCACCACCCGCGAGGCGGATGTACTGCGCAAGTATCTCGTGCGCGGCGGCTTGCTGTTCGTGGACGATCACAACCACGACGTGGACGGCGCCTTCCACAAAACGGTGCGCGAAGAGATCCGTCGCGTGGCGGGGCCGCTGGTGCCGTTACCGAATACGCACGAGCTCTATCGCAGTTTCTTCGTGTTCGAGAACGGACCGCCCACCACCTCGCACGAGATGAACGGGTGGGGCGACAATCTCGTGCACGAGCAGCTCGATGCGGTGCTGCGTAATGGCCGCATTTCCGTGCTGTACAGCAGCAAGGACTACAGCTCCGAGTGGAGCTTTCATCCCGACAACAAACGGTTTCTCTCGGTCGACAACACGAAGTTCGCGGTGAATCTCGTGGCCTACGCCCTGACCCGATGACGCCGAACGTACCGAATCCGGTCCGATCGCTCCTCGAGCGGGCGCTGCGCACGACGGCGTTGCTGGCGTTGGCCGTGGCGATGTACCTCGCCAGCCGGCCGTCGGGACCGTTGCGTTGGCAGGACACGGTGCGGCAGTGGTCGGTCGCCGACGTCACGGATAGCAACGCGACCGCGCTCACCACGACTGTCGTGCGTGACGTCATCGCGGCCGCGGGCGACACGCAGCCGCGACGCGTCACGGTGGCCTTGCCGGCGGTGCCTGGCCCACGCGCGCGTGCGTTGCTAGGCGCCGTCGGTGGGGCCGATATCGCACTGCGCTGGATCGATCGGACACAGGCGTCGGGACTCGCCCTGTCGGCGACGCTGGTGGCTGGCCCGTCGGGCGCGGTCGACGTGCGCGTGGCTGGTGCGACCAATGCGTCGTTGCCGTTGGTGCTTCGTGACCTCGGCGGCATGCTGGATTCCATCCCGAACACGCGGCGGGCCGGGTGGCGGCTGGCCAGCGTGTCGTCGCCACTGCGCGCGCTGACCGGTGCGTCGGAAGCTCGCGTGACGGCTCGGCAGTCGGCGCCGACGCGACGGGTGATGGTGATGGCCCAGCCGGGATGGGAGTCGAAGTTTGTTGTCGCCGCGCTGGAAGAAGCGGGGTGGCAGGTGGACGGCAGCTATCGCCTTTCACCGCGCGCCGCGATCACGGTTGGTGCGCCGGCGCGTCTGGACACGGCGCGTTACGCGGTAGTGGTATTACTCGACAGCATGTCGGTCGACGCGACCGGCATCGCGCGCTTCGTGCAGCAGGGCGGCGGACTCGTGCTGGGTGGAGACGCCATACGTATTCCGGCGTTGACGTCGATCAGCCCCGTGCGCGCGACGTCGACCCGCGGTGCGGTGGCCGGCGCCCTGCTGACGAGTGCCCCGCGGCGGGGGCTCGAGGCCTGGGAACTGGTGGCGACTCGTGGCGCCTCAGTGGTGCGGTCCGATCCATCGGATCACGGGCACGCGGATCCCGTCCTGGTCGCGCAACGGGTGGGCGCCGGACGCGTGGTGGCCAGTGCCTATCGAAACAGCTGGCGCTGGCGCATGGAGGGCACCGATGACGGCGCCGCCGAGCATCGCGCGTGGTGGGGCGGCGTATTGGCCCTGGCGGCCGGTGTGCCGGCCGTTGCTGGCGATACCCTGGCTGATGCCTATCCGGGCGAGGCGGCGCCCTTCGCCGACCTTGTGGCGCGGCTCGGCGGGCCGGTGGCGGCCGACCGTGCCGTTGCGCCGAACCGGGCGACTGCCCGATCGGCGTTCGATACCCTGATGGATCGCCTGCGCGCGGCGCCCGGCCTACTGTTCATGGTGATCGCGTTGGCGCTGCTGGGCGAATGGGCTTCGCGGCGTTTGCGCGGCAATCGATGAGACTTCTTCCGTCCGGATACATGGCATGAAGCAGCAGGTCGCGTTTCTCTCGCACTCCGATTGCGGTCGCCACGACACGGGGTGGGAGCACCCCGAGCACGTGGGACGCCTGCGCGCCATCCCGCGCGCGTTGCGCTACGATCAGGCGTTGTTCGAGGCGCTGCAGCATCACGAGGGGCGACACGCCACCGAAGACGAGATCGCCCTGGCGCACGATCGTGGTTATATCGCGAAAGTGCGCGAGCTGGCGCAGTCGGGCGGTGGCCGTCTCGATCCCGACACGGTGGTGAGCGAAGGATCGTGGGACGCCGCGACCGCCGGCACCGGTTGTGTGCTGGACGGGGTCGACATGGCGTTCGATGGTCGTGCGCCGCGCAGCTTTTCCGCCGTGCGTCCCCCCGGGCATCACGCCCTGCGCGATCGCGCGATGGGATTCTGTCTGTTTGGCAATGTGGCGGTCGCCGCCCACTACGCGCTGGCCACGAAGGCCTGCCGGCGCGTGTTGATCGTGGATTGGGACGTGCATCACGGGAACGGTACGCAGGCGTTGGTGGAGCACGAGTCGCGCATCCACTTCGTGTCGATGCATCAGTGGCCGTGGTACCCTGGCACCGGCGCCGCCGACGACCGTGGCCCGCACGGCACCGTGTGGAACGTGCCGATGGCGCCGTCCCTGCCGTCGTCGCAGTACGTGGAGGCGTTGCTGCGCGCGGTCGATGCGGCGGCGGACGGATTCACCCCCGATCTGATTCTGCTGAGCGCCGGCTTCGACTGTCTCGAGGGCGACCCGCTGGGGGCCTTCACGCTGACGCTGAACGATATCGACGCGCTCACCCGAGCGCTCGTGGAACGCGCCGAACGCTGGTGCGGCGGTCGGCTGGTGAGCGCCATGGAAGGCGGGTACGCCCCGGATCCAGTGGCGCAGGCCGTACTCGTGCACTTGGCGGCGCTGGCCTGACGGCCTGCTGGTCACCATGATTCCGACATCATGACTACCGTCCCCGATGCCCTCGTCTCGATCGACCCGCCGCACGATCCGCCGCCGCGCACCATTTACCGGTCGCTGTCGGGTGAGGACGTCATCGATTGTCATCCCCGCGACATCGCCCAGTTGCTGGCTGATGGTGGGCCCATGTGGGTCGACATCGATTCGTCGGTGCGCTCGCAGCATGCGATGCTGGAGAAGGTCTTCCGCTTTCATCCGCTCGCGATCGAGGACACCCTCAATCCGAATTCCCGCGTCAAGCTCGAGGAGTACGAGGGGTTCCTGTTCGTCATCATCCGCGGCGTGGCGCTCGCCGCCGACACCGACGATCCGTATGACCTCGAAACGAAAGAGCTGTACTGCTTTCTCGGACCGCACTACCTCGTCACCGTGCACGCCGGTCCGATGGTGTCGATCGATCGCGTGTCGGAACAGCTGCGCCGGTCGCCGGATCTGCTGGCACGAGGCGTGGAACGCGCGCTGCACGCGATTCTCGATGACACGATCGACAGCTTTTTCCCCATCATGCAGCAGATCGACGAGTTCATCGACGGGCTCGAAGAGCGGGTCTTCGTAGACTTCGATGAAACGGCCTTGCGTGACCTGTTTCACGTGAAGCGGCTGGTGCTGTCGCTGCGACGCTATCTGCAACCGTCACGCGAAGTCATGAATGTGCTGACGAATCGGCCGAGCACGTTGTTGACGCCCGACGTGCAGATCTATTTCCGGGACATCTACGATCACGTGCTGCGCATCAACGATGCGCTCGATACGTATCGCGATCTGCTCAGCAGCACGATGGACGCGTATCTCACACAGGTGTCGAATCGTCTGGGAGCGACGACCAAAGCGTTGTCGGTCGTGGCGACGATGTCGCTGCCCTTCGTGGTCGTGAGTGGCATGTGGGGTATGAATTTCTCGACGATTCCGCTGTCGGGATGGCCACACGGGTTCTGGGTGCTGCTGGTCGTACAACTCGGGTTGGGCGGCCTGCTACTTTTCTACCTGCGGCGCCGTCGACTGCTCTGACCCGCCCGTTCGTCCGTTCGATCCCCACTCTCCCTTCTTCCTCGCCAGATGTTCTGCCCTGAATGCGGGACCTGGAACCGGGCCGCGGCCGCGCGCTGTACGCGCTGTGGCGTGCCGCTCCCGGACGTGTCGGCTCCGCCGATCGACATCCCCGACGAAGAGTTGCGCGAACTGCGCGTGGCCACGGGCAATCGCTACACGGTGGTGAAGCGGCTGGGGAGCGGCGGCATGGCGCACGTGTATCTGGCGAAGCATGCGGTGCTGGCCCGGCCGCTGGTCATCAAGGTGTTGCACCGTACGCTGGCGCAGGAGCCGGAGATGCGCGAGCGCTTTCGACGGGAAGCCGAAGCGGCGGCGCGCCTGATTCATCCGTTCATCTGCGCGATCGCCGACATGGGCACGGCGGGCGACATCGAGTATCTCGCGATGCCGTACTACGCCGGCGGCTCGTTGGCCGATATGCTGTCGCGCCGCAAGACCATGTCGGCCAGCTCGGCGGCCTCCATCGCGGTGCAGGTTGCCTGCGCGCTCGACTACGCCCATCGACATGGCGTGGTGCATCGCGACATCAAGCCCGACAACATCCTGTTCGACGAGGACGGCAATGTCGCCCTCACCGACTTCGGGATCGCGACGGCACGGTTCCATGGCCGCCTCACCGCCAGCGGCCGCGCCATGGGCACGCCGCACTACATGTCGCCCGAACAGGCGATGGGCAAGCTCGTGGACGGCCGCAGCGACTTGTATGCCGTCGGTCTGCTGTTGTACGAGATGCTCCTGGGACATCCGCCCTTCGACGGCGAAGACTCGTACGCCGTGGGGTACAAGCATGTGCACGAGGCGCCGGTGGCTCCCGATCAGGTCGATACGCGCATCCCGGCCGAACTGAGCGCGATCACGATGAAGTGCCTCTCCAAGCAAGCGGTCGATCGGTACGATCGCGGTTTCGAGCTGGCCGATGCGCTCATCGCGTTTCTGGGTCAGGCTCCGGGGGCCGAGCTGCGCGCGGCCCGCTCATCACGTCCGTCGGGACTCACCCCGTTCTGATCTCCTCCACCACGACGGCCCGTTCCATGCAATTGCACGCGGAAATTCTCACGGTCCACACGACGCACCCGTTCATCATCGCGCGCGGTGGTTTCAGCGAGTATCGCGTGGTCTGGGTGCGACTGCGGGACGCTGACGGCGCGGAAGGGTGGGGCGAAGCGGCACCGAGTCGCTTCTACGGCGAAACAGCGGATAGCGTGATGACGGCCATGGCGCAGTTTGCACCGGTGCTGGAACACGCCAATAGCTGGTCGATCGACGCCATCGAGCGTGAACTCGAGAAAACGCTGCGCTGGAATGCCGCGGCGCGCTGTGCGATCAGTTCGGCGCTCCATGATCTGGCGGCCAAACGGCTCGGCGTGCCGCTCTGGAAGATGTGGGGGCTCGACGCGACCGCGGCGCCGCGTTCCACGTTCACGATCGGCATTGCTCCCGACGCCGAGACGCTGCGCGCACGCGTGCGCGATGCGGCGGCATATCCGATTCTCAAGATCAAGCTGGGCTCGAGCTGGGACCGCGAGGTGTTGCGCATCGTTCGCGAAGAGGCGCCGCACGCCACGCTGCGCGTGGACGCCAACGCCGCATGGACGCCCAAGCAGGCTCTCGCCATGCTGCAGCCGCTCTCCGATGTAGGCGTGGACCTGCTGGAGCAGCCGCTTGCCCCGCACGATATCGCCGGACTTCGCTTCGTGCGTGAGCGTTCGCCGATTCCGGTCGTGGCCGACGAGTCGTGCATCGTAGCGACCGACATTCCGAAGCTGGTCGGCGCAGTCGACGGCATCAACATCAAGCTCGCCAAGTGCGGCTCGTTGCGCGAAGCGATGCGCATGATCGCCGTGGCGCGGGCACATGGCATGCGCGTGATGTGTGGTTGCATGATCGAAACCACGCTCGGGATCGCGGCGGCCGCGCACTTCTCGCCGCTGCTCGACGACGCCGATCTCGACGGCGCGGCGTTGCTCGCCGACGATCCATTCACCGGCCCGTCGATTCCGAACGGACAGGTCACCCTCAGCGACGCGCCGGGACTCGGCGTGCAGCGCCGCTGACCGACGCTGAGGGCGCGTCTCGCTGCATTGAAGTGGCGCTGGCGGCGCCGCTCTTTCGCACGTTCACGTATCGTGTACCTGATGGCATCGCGGTGCCGATAGCGCCCGGCACCCGCGTGCTGGTCTCGTTTCGCAATCGCCCGGAAATCGGGATCTGTCTGGGTGCCACGGCACCGCCAGAAGGGATCGTGCTCAAGCCGATTCACGCGGTGGTCGACGATGTGCCGTCGCTGCCGGCGTCGCTGCTACAGACAGGGAAGTGGATTGCCGATTGGTATGCCGCACCGCTCGGGCTGACGCTGCGCTCCATGCTGCCTACGGCACTGACATCGGCCAAGGCGCCGGCGCCGGCCTCACGCACGCAGCGCATGGTGCGCATCGTCGCGGATTTGCCGTCGCTCTTGCAGCGCGAACAGACGTTTGCCCGCGCCAAGCAGCAGCGCGTCGTGTACGACCTGCTGGAAGCACAGGGCGGCGCGGCGCCACTGGAGTCGTTGCGCATTCAGGCCCACTGCAGCGCCGGCGTGTTCACGGCGATGGCGAAGCGCGGTCTCGTGGAAATTCGCGACGAAGTGCAGCAGCGCGATCCGTTTGCCGATCGCGCCGGGACGCTGCCGCCGCCCAATCCGAGTGAGGCGCAGAAGGAGGCGGTGCGCGCCATCCTTGCCGGCGATCCGGGTCAGGTGTTTCTGCTGCACGGGGTCACCGGCAGCGGCAAAACGCTGGTGTACATCGAAGTGCTGCGCGCCGTGCTGCAGCAGCGCGACAAGACGGCGATCGTACTCGTGCCCGAGATCGCGCTGACGTCGCAGACGGTCGACCGCTTCCGGGGCGCGTTCGGCGACGACGTGGCGGTGTTGCACTCCGGCTTGAGTGACGGGGAACGGCTCGATGCGTGGCAATCGTTGCGCCGCGGCGAGCGGCGCATTGCCGTCGGGGCGCGCTCGGCGCTGTTCGCGCCACTCGAGCGCGTTGGTGTCGTGATCGTCGATGAGGAACACGAGAGCAGCTACAAGCAATCGGAGACGCCGCGCTATCATGCGCGCGAGGCCGCCATCGTGCGCGCGCGGGTGGAGGGCGCCGTAGTGGTGCTGGGCAGCGCCACGCCGAGCCTGGAAACGTGGGAGCGCGCCGATCGAGGCCAGGCCATTCGGCTTACGCTGCCCGACCGCGCTGCCGGAGCGCAACTGCCGCCGGTGACCGTGGTCGATATGCGCGTGGAGCTCAAGCAGGCGGTGAAGGAGCGCAATCCCAATGCACCGTTCGACGAAACGCTGGGCGTGTTCAGCAAGTCGTTGCTGGTGGCGCTGGAGCAGCGCCTGGTGCGCGGGGAGCAAAGCCTGCTGTTGTTGAACCGACGCGGCTACTCGAGTTTCATGCAGTGCAATGCCTGCGGTGACGTGCCGGTGTGTCCGCATTGCAGTATCTCGCTGACCTATCATCGGGTGCCCGAGATGCTCGTGTGTCACTACTGCCAGCATCAGCAGCCGGTGCCGGCGGTATGTGCGCAGTGTTCGGCCGACACGATGCGGCGTCGCGGCTTGGGAACGCAGCAGGTGGAGCGCGTGCTCTCCGAGCGTTTCCCCGAGGCGCGAATCGCGCGAATGGATGTCGATACCACCAGCGGCAAGTGGGCACACACGCAGATTCTCGATCGCGTAGGACGCGGTGAGGTCGACATTCTGCTGGGCACGCAGATGATCGCGAAAGGGCTCGACTTTCCCAACGTCACGCTGGTCGGTGTGGTGGATGCGGATACCGGACTCAATCTTCCCGACTTCCGCGCAGCTGAACGGACCTTTCAGTTGGTCAGTCAGGTGGCGGGACGCGCGGGACGCGGGCCCAAGGGTGGTGACGTGATCATTCAGACACGCATGCCGAACAGCCACGCGATCCGTCATGCGATTACGCACGACGTGACGGGTTTCGTGCGTGAGGAATTGGGGGCGCGTCGGATGCCGGCGTATCCGCCGTTTGTGAGCATCGCCAACGTGACCGTGAGCGGCATCGATCAGGCGGCGACGGCGGCGACGGCGGTGGCCGCGGCCAACTGGGTGCAGCGACTGGTCGACCGTCAGGGGCTTCGCGATCTCGTGTTCGTCGGGCCGGCCCCGTGTCCCATCGATCGGATCAAGGACCGCTGGCGCTGGCATTTTCTGCTCAAGTCGTCGCAGCCGAGGCTGATGACGCGGGTGGCGCGTTACATCGCCGAGCGCTGTCCGGTGCCGAAGCTGCACGAGCTGCGGCTCACCGTCGACCGCGATCCGGTGTCGCTGCTGTAGGCTGCTGCTGTAGGCCGCCCCGTCCCCCGTTTACTTTCCGGTATGTCGCTCAATAGCCTCGCGGCGATTCCGCCGTACGTCTTCTACGAACTCGATGCGCGTCGCAATCGGCAGCGCGCCGCCGGGAAGCCTTTGATCGATGTCGGCATCGGCAGCCCCGACGGGCCGATCCCTGATGTCGTGATCGAGGCGATGCAGCGCACGGCTGCCGATCGCTCGCTCAGCGGCTATCCGTATTTTCGCGCGCACCCCGCGTATACGGCCGCCGTCTCGACGTATCTGAACGCGCGCTTCGATGTGAAGGTCGATCCGGTTGCCGAGTTGTTGGCGTTGGCCGGGTCCAAAGAAGGCATTGCCGAGTTGATTCTGTCGCACACGAATCCCGGTGACGTCGTGCTGGTGCCCGAGGTGTACTACCCGGTGTACGCGCGGGCCACCCTGCTGGCGGGTGCGGTGCCGGTGTTCGTGCCCTTCCTGCCCGATGGTCGACTCGATCTTGACGCGGTGGCGCCGGTCGATCTGGCGCGGGCGCGCGTGCTGATCGTGAATTATCCCGGCAACCCCACGACATCGACCATCACGCTCACTGACTACGCGCACTTGGTGTCGTTCGCCGAACGGCATGCGCTGTTGCTGATCAGCGATCTGGCCTACAGCGAGTTGTCATTCGACGGGTATCGGGTGCCGAGCGTGCTACAGGTGCCGGGCGCGTCGCGCGTGGCGGTCGAGATGCACACCTGTAGTAAAAGCTTCAACATGGCCGGTGTGCGCATTGCGTTCGTGGCCGGCAAGCGCGAGGCGATCGCGCGGCTTGATGCGTACCGCTCCAACATCGGCTATGGCGTGAGCACCATGGCGCAGATGGCCGGTGCGGCGGCGTTCACCCACCACGAGGCGATCGTGCCGCCGATCGTGGCGGAGTACCGCGCGCGTCGCGATGCACTGGTGGCCGCGATGCAGGCGGGGGGATGGGATGTGCAGGCCCCGCAGGCCACGATGTATCTCTGGCTCCCTGTGCCGGTCGGCTTTGACGACTGGGGCTGGGTGGACGCCTTGATGGACGGCCCCGGTGTGGTCGTGACGCCGGGCATCGCCTTCGGTGACGCGGGGCGAGGACGCTTCCGCGTGTCACTGGTGCAGCCAGCCGACGTGCTCACGAAAGCGGCCGCCGCGATCACGTCGATCGCAGCGGCCGTACCGTCGTCCTGAGTGACACCGCAGGATCGCGGCGTGTGGTCCGAAGTTACTTGGCCGCGGCGGGCTTGGGCTCGCTGATGGCCATGTCCCACTGCACCTGCACTTCGTTCTCGATCGGGTTGACTGCCGAGTCGAACGCGACGCCGTAGTCCTTGCGGTTGATGGCGAACTGGCCGCGGAAGCGGCCGGCGCCCTTCTCGTAGAACACCGCCGTCGCCGGCACGACGATACGCTTGGTCACGCCACGGATCGTGAGATCGCCGGCGATGTCGAGCTTGCCCTCAGACACCTTGGTCACGCTGACCGACTTGAAGGTGATCGTCGGGAACTTGGCGACGTCGAAGAAGTCCGGGCTGCGCAGGTGATTGTCGCGCATGTCGACGCGGGTGTTCAGGCTGGTCGCGTCGATGGAGATGGAGACCGTCGAGGCCGACCAGTTCGTCGCGTCCAGCTTGACGTCGGCGTCCCACTTGCCGAAAAAGCCGTGGGCGCTGAGGAGGCGCGAGTCGGCGATGAAGTTGATTTGGCTATGGTTCTTGTCGATGACGTGCGGCTTGACGTCGGCGAACGGGCGGGCCGCCATCAGGACGGGCACGAGCATCGCGCCGGCGAGGAAACGGGAGGACTTGGTCATGTGTCATCTCGTGGGGTTGAGAAGAAGCAGCGAGTCGTTGTGTATACTGTGTTTGTCTGGGCAATAGTATAGTAATAAGATAAATACTCCACGGGAGAAGGCAAGGAGCGAATGCGGATTTCCGCTTGTTCGGGGGTGCTGCGCCCGGTGATGTTTCACACGTGACCCGCTTCCGCCCGCCTGCATTCGACGACGCGCCGCTCTCATCGGCGCCCGACGCCCGTTTTGTGCCCGCGCCGGCGAACGGGGTACTGCCCGACGGCTTCTTCTCGACCACGAATCTTCCGACCTACGTGCGACTCGGTGGGGTCTGGCGCTTGCCGCTCGAGCCGCGCATGGACTCGGGCATCGTGCTTGGCACGGACGGGCTACTGCGGATTCGCGAAGGCCGGCGCGTCGCCAAGGGCGACCTGGTAGTGGTCGGCGAAGCGGAGAACGGGAGCGAAGGCGTGTACGTGCATCTGCACGCATTCGTCGAACCGGACGACAGCAGCGAGTTCCGCTTCATGACCAGTGAAGTGTCGCGCGAAAAGCCGATCGACTATCGCCAGATGGCGCTGCTGTTGCTCGACCAGCGCGACGCCGGTGGCTACGTCACGTGGGTGGCGGGCCCGGCACTCGTGCACTCGCGGGCGCGCACCGACATGACCTGGTTCGTGGAGCAGGGTTTCGTGCAGGTGTTACTGGCGGGGAATGCCGTCGCCGTGCATGACATCGAAGCGTCGATGTTCGGCACGACCCTTGGCATGACCGGTACGGGGCAGGCGAGTACCGGTGGACACGGGCTGCATATGCGTGCGATCAACGCCGTGCGCGGCGCGGGCTCGATCGCGAACGCGGTGGAGCAGGGCATCGTGAAGGACGGCATCATGCACGCGCTGGTGACGCGCGGCGTCCCCTTCGTGCTCTGCGGCTCGATTCGTGACGACGGGCCGCTGCCCGACGTGATCACCGATGCCGTCGAGGCGCAGGACGCGATGCGCGCCCACGCGACGAAGGCGACGATGGCGGTAATGATCGCGACCGCGCTGCACGCGATCGCTACCGGCAACATGCTGCCGTCGTTCACGATGGACCGCGACGGCATATTGCACGAGCTGCCGACGATCTGTGTGGACTCGTCGGAGTTCGTCGTGAGCAAGCTCAAGGACCGCGGGACGCGGCAGGCGTTCGGTGTGGTCACCAATGCGCAGGACTTTCTGCACATCCTGCGACTGTTCATCGAGCGCGAGCAGGACGCACGCGAGCGCAATCCGACTAACCGTGATCACGCGTCGCGTGCCGGCAAGTCGCCTTATCCGTTCCTTCCGATCACCTGATTCACCTGATGACCCTTCCCATCGATACGACTGTTCCAGACGACGACACACCGCAGGCGGAGGCGGCCGACGCGCCCGATCGTGCCGACGCGCCGGTGTCCGAGATTACGGAGCGATTCCTCAAGGTGGTGATCGCACACGTGCCGCTCGACCGCATCGAGGAATTGCACCTCTTCTCGCCACTGCGGCAGGGTGGCGTGGAGACGGGTATCGCGGTGATCGCGGCGCGTGTGCCGGTGGTGGTGGTCGCGCCGTTGGCGGCCCCGGAGCTGCCGTTCGAAGCGGTCGTCGTGGAGGAGGAATCGGTAGCCGAAACCGAAGCCGAAACCGAAGCCGATGCTGATGCCGAAGCCGATGCTGAAGACACGCATCGCGACGCCGATCACGCGCTCGACACCGAGGTCATCGCCGAGCATACGGCCGACGAGGAGCTCGACGAGGCCGAGGTACTGGCCGATGCCGACGACGCGGCCGTCATCGAGACCACGCCAGTGCCGCGTATCCGGCATACGGTGTACACGGCACGCTATCGTCTCGTGCAGAAAGGACCGGAGCGCGGCAAGTGGGAAGCCGACGTCGTGGCGGAAGCCGAAGCGCCGCTCATCACGGTGGATCTCGTGGTGCGCGGCGTGCAACGGCGCGCGGGTGAGGAGTCGGAGATCGTGCGCTACTCGGCACCCCAGCTGGCGCGCGCACTTCGCGTGCCGTACCCCGCGGCCTGATTCACACCGCGAGCGACTTCGAATGAGCGATTCGCACGATGCGACGACGAGTGCGGCGGCCATCGCGGCCGACCGCGACGCGTTCCGTGTCTTTCTGCGCGACCACAATCTGCCGGCCACGGCGCAGCGGCTGGCGATCGCCGATGTGGTGTTGGGCACCGACCGGCACCTGTCGGCCGAGGACGTGGCGCGCGAGCTGCGCGCCCACGGCGCAACGGCCGGTACGGCGACCGTGTACCGCACGCTCGAAGTGCTGGTGCGCAGCGGACTGGTGGTCGAGCGCGACTTCGGTGAAGGCTTCAAGCGCTACGAGGCGTCGCGCGGCATTCCGCACCACGAGCATCTGTTGTGCACGGTGTGCGGTAAGGTCACGGAGTTTCGTGATGAACGATTGGAACGTATGACGACGCTTCTAGCCGAAGCGCACGATTTCTCTCGCCAGCGTCACCGGCTTGTGATTTACGGTCTGTGCGGCACCTGCCGTCGCGGACTTCCCTCCAGCTCTCCGAGTGCGCGTCGTGGCTCCTGATTCTCTGACGGTACTGGTTGCGTTCACCGCGGGACTACTGAGCTTCCTCAGTCCGTGTGTGCTTCCGCTTGTGCCGAGTTACATCACGTTCATCACGGGTATGGGACTCGACGATGTGTCGCGTTCCCGGCGGGCAGCGCTCACGCACGCTGTGTTGTTCGTGATCGGCTTCTCGTTCATCTTCGTGGCGCTCGGCGCCGGCGCCACGGCGTTCGGCCAGTTGATGCTGGCCTACCGGGTCTGGATCGCGCGCGTGGGTGGTGCGCTGATGGTGCTAATGGGGCTCTGGATGATCGGCGTGTTGAACATCGGTGCGTTGCAGCAGGAGCGCCGCGTACACTTGAGCGACAAACCGATCGGCTTCCTCGGCACGATTCTGGTCGGCATCGCCTTCGGCGCGGGGTGGACGCCGTGCCTCGGTCCGACGCTGGGCGCCATCCTGTTGTTGGCAGCGAACGAGTCGCAGCTGGCCAAGGGCGTCACGCTCCTGTCGTTCTATTCGCTGGGGCTGGCTGTTCCATTCCTCCTGAGCGCGCTCGCGCTCGAGCATTTCCTCGGATTCTTCCAGAAGTTCAAGAAGAATCTCGGGCTCGTGAATCGTATCGCCGGCGTGCTGCTGATCCTGGTCGGTGTGCTGATGTTCACGGGGTGGTTCGAGCGTCTGGCGGCCATTCTGCAGCCGCTGACGCCGGCGTTCCTGGTGGAGCGTCTCTAGCCGACACGGGTCTTGACGCTCACGCGGCTTCGATCGCTTCGAGAAGTTGCTGCCGCTGCAACAGCTGCGTGTAGCGGCCGCCGAGTCGAACGAGTGCTTCGTGTGTTCCCTGCTCGACGATGCGGCCGTCGTCGAGCACGAGAATATGATCGGCGTCGCGGACGGCACTCACGCGATGTGACGTGATCAAGGCGGTGCGACCCTGCAGGGCAGTGCGCAGCTCATGGAGAATCGCGGCTTCCGTCTGGGTATCGACGGCGGACAGGGCATCGTCGAGCAGGACCACGCGCGGACTACGCGCGAGCGCACGCGCCAACGCGGTCCGCTGTTTCTGTCCGCCCGACAGGTTGATGCCGCGCTCGCCGAGTCGCGTGTCGAAGCCACTGGGGAGTCCGGCAATCGTCTCACGCAGCTGTGCGATGCCGGTGGCCTGTACCAATCGGTCGCGATTTGGCGCTTCAAGACCGTAGCCGATATTCTCGCCCACGGTTTCGCTGAAGAGCAGCGCCTCCTGCGGCACGTAGCCTAATTCCGCGCGTAGCGCACCGATCGGCAGCTCGCGAATGTCGACGCCGTCGAGCAGCACCTGTCCTTCCTGCGGATCGAAGAAGCGCGGAATGAGATCCATCAGCGCGCTCTTGCCCGAGCCGGTCGCTCCAACGATCGCCAGCGTGCCGCCGGCGGGAATGCGGAACGAGATATCGCGCAGAATCCAGCGCGACTCGGCCGGTGCTGCGCCGTCCGGGGTCTGCTCGTAGTTGGCATCGCGCGCGGCGCCGTCTTCGCTCACAATGACCGGGCGTGGATACCGGAACGACACGTGGCGGAACTCTACCGTGCGTCCGCCCTGCTGAACATCAATGCCACCCACTGCGAGCGGGAGGCTCGCGGTGCCGGTGTCTTGTACCGACAGCGGCTCCGCGTCGAGCAGCTCCAGCACGCGGGTCATGGACGCGGCGGCGCGCTGAAAGAGATTCGTGGTCCAGCCCAGTGCGATGAGTGGCCACGTGAGTTGCGCGAGATAAATGCCGAACGCGACGTACCCGCCGACAGTGACGTCTCCTTGAATGAGGAGGCGTCCGCCGACCCCAATGGTGATTGCGCTGCCCAGGCCAGCAAGCAGGCCGAATCCCGGGTTCATGAGGCCGTTCAGCTTCGCGAGCCGAATGTTGGCGGTGAGGTACCTGTCGCCGAGCGTCACGAAGCGCGCAGTTTCGGCCCGCTCCTGTCGGTAGGCCCGCACCACGCGCACGCCCGAGAGGTTTTCCTGCGCGCGTGTGGTGAGCTGGCTGAACTGCGATTGCACGGCCTCGAAGCGGTCATGCACGAGGCGACCGAGGCGCAGCATGAGCACGGGCAGGCCGATCATGGGGAGCAGCGCGACGGCTGTGAGCAGCGGGCTGATTCGCACCATCATGATCATCGCGAACAGGCCACCGAAGATGGTGTTGACGAGGTACATCACGGCGGGCCCGGCGGCCATGCGGACGGCGCCAAGGTCGTTGGTGAGGCGCGCCATGAGATCTCCGGTTCGCCAGCGGGCGTACCAGTTGGCGTCGAGGGTGCTGAGGCGCGCGAAGATGTCGTGGCGCAGATCGGTCTCGATGCGGCGACTGATCCCATTGAGGAGCAGCCGCATGCTGAAGCGTAGCACGCCACTTGCAACTGCCGTGATCAGCATCACACCGCCGAGGCGGAGCACGGTGCCCAGCTCAGCGCCGGCGCGGATGTGGTCCACTCCACGTTGCAACAGGGACGGAATAACGCTGGCCAGGAACGCGGCCACGACGACAGATCCGAGCCCGCACGCAACTTGCCACCGGTACGGGTGGTAGTAGGGGAGCAGGCGTCGCAGGGCGCGCCGCGCTGGCATCGGCGGCAATTGACGTTTATTTCCGTTCATCTTACTCCGAATGTCGCACGGCGACGCGTTTCACCTATCTTCATCTCCGCGGGCGTGTCCCGCGTCCCTTTTCTCAGGAGTTTCTGTATGCGTCAATATATTCGTTCGTCACGTCCCACGATGATCCTGGCCGCGTTCTCGCTGGCCGCGCTCGCCGCCTGCGGTGAGAAGGCGGCCGACAACGCGTCGCTGAACGCTGATAGCACGCTGGGTCGCGATTTGGCGATGGCGACGGATTCGGCGCAGCCGAAGCTCGAGGACGTTCCGGTCACCCCGCCGCCGGCGCCCGTCGCCGCGCCGACGTCGACCCCGAAGCCAGCCCCGAGACCGGTCGCTCCTCGCCCTCGTCCAACCACGCCGAAGCCGTCAACGCCTGCCGCCACGCCGGCACCGACCGCCGTTACGGGTGTCGTGGCTTCGGGTACGTCGTTCCGCTTCGCGACGAACAACAAAGTGTGCAGCAACACGGTGACGGTCGGTGAAAAGTTCACCGCGTCGCTGGAGCAGTCGGTCACCGCCACCAACGGCGTGGTGATTCCGGAAGGTGCGACGGGCACGTTCGAAGTGACCGAAGCGAAGACGGCGAAGAACTCGAATGATCAGACCTCGCTCACGGTAAAGCTGCTGTCGGTCACGTACGGCGGCCGTACGTATCCGCTGGACGCAACGGTGCAGTCGGCGTCGGCTGAACGTGTGCGTAGTGCGACGAAGGGCACGGATGCGAAGAAGGTGGCCGGTGGCGCGATCATCGGCGCGATCGCGGGCCAGATCATCGGCAAGAATACGAAGGGCACGGTGATTGGTGCAGCCGCTGGCGCGGCGGCCGGCACGGCGGCGGCCGCGGCCACGGCGAACTTCGACACGTGCATCAACGCCGGTGCGGCCATCAGCGCGACGCTGGATGCGCCGGTTACAGTGCGTCCGAACGCAACGCCGTAATATCAACAACTAGCAGCGCTAAGAATCAACGGCGCTAAAAGTGAACGGCGTTAAAAATCGAACGCGCTAGGAATAAACTGCGCTGAAAGCACAACCGCATCGGAAAGAGAGCCCCGTGACCACTGGTCACGGGGCTCTTTTTTCATCCGATGCCGTTCACGCTGTTCGCGCTGCTTATTCTTGGCGCCGTTCACTTTTAGCGCCGTTCACTTTTAGCGCCGTTGATTCTTAGCGCCCTTCATCAGTTCAGTACCCGACCGCTCCTCCACTCCGCCTCGGCTCCGGTACGCCTTCCCATCCGTTCTTCACGCGCATGATCGCGTTGATGTTCACGAGCGCGCGCAGCTTCCGCATGGAGTAGCCCATCTTTGTGAGCGAGTCGAGCACGGCCGGGCGGATACCGCCGTCCTCGTAGGTGAGGGAATCGGGCAGCGCCTGATGGTGCACCCGTGGTGCACGCATCGCGTCGGCGAGCGACATGTGATGGTCGATCACATTCAGGATCACTTGCGTGGTGCCGGTGATGATCGTGGGACCGCCAGCGGCACCAACTACCAGGAACACGCGCCCCGACTTGTCGAGAACGATCGTGGGCGACATCGCGCTCAGCATGCGCTTGCCGGGCTGGATGGCGTTCGCTTCGCCCTGCACCAGGCCGTACATATTCGCCGTACCCGGCTGCACGGCGAAGTCATCCATCTCGTCGTTCAGCATGAAGCCGGCGCCCCGCACCCACACGGCCGAACCCCACGAGTTGTTCAGCGTAGTCGTGGTCGACACCGCGTTCCCGTTCTTGTCGACGACGGCGTAGTGCGTTGTGTGTTCGGGTTCGCGTGCCGGCTGCTGCATCATCGGCTCGAGCGCCTTCGTGCTGGTCGCGCGCGTGTCGTTGATCGTGGAGGCCAGCGTCTTCGCATACGCTTTGCTGGTGAGCTGCTCCATCGGCACCTTCACGAACGCCGGATCGCCGAGCTTGCTGTTGCGATCGATGAACGCGCGCTGAAAGGCACTGCCGACCAGGTGGAACCAGCGCGTGCTGCCGTACGCCGGTACCATGCTGTACTGCTCGAGAATATTGAGCGCCTCCGTCATCGTGACGCCGCCCGACGACGAGGGCGGCATCGCGAGCAGGCGATAGCCGCGATACGTGCTCGCGATCGCGGTACGCGACACCGGCGTGTAGGCCTTGAGATCGGCGCGCGTGATGATGCCGCCACCGCGCTTCTGCTCGGCCACCAGCGAGTCGGCGATCCAGCCCTCGTAAAACGCCTTGGAGCCGTTGTCGGCGATCGCCTGCAGGGTGCGCGCGAGATCGGGCTGCACCAACCGTGCACCGGCGGGGAGCGCCTTGCCGTTCGGGAAGTACGGCGTGACCGGGCTGTTGCGCGAGACCGTGGTCGCGGCGCGAGACATCGACCCCGCCAGCGCGGTGTCGATCACGAACCCCTCACGCGCGAGTGCAATGGCCGGTTGCATGACTCGCGACAACGACATCGTGCCGAACGTCTCGAGCAGCATGCTGAGCCCGGCCACGGCACCCGGTACGCCACTCGCGAGATGCCCTTCGATGCTGCGGTCGGTGACTTTCCCGTTCGCATCGAGGTACATATTGCGCGTCGCGGCCAGCGGCGCGACTTCGCGATAGTCGATCGCCGCCGTGCGTCCGTCGGCCATGTGCACGATGGAGTATCCGCCGCCACCGATATTGCCCGCCTCCGGCCACGTCACCGCCAAGGCGAAGCCGAGGGCGACCGCTGCATCGACGGCATTGCCGCCGGCCTTCATGATCTCGGCGGCTGCGGCGCTTGCCTCGGGACTGTTGCTGACCGCGATCGCGTGCGGGGCGAACGTGGACGATGCACCCGCGGAGAGACGCCATCCGTCGGGGAATCGCGCGGCTTCACGCGCTGGTTCGGCGCTGGAGGTGGCGGCCGGGGTGGCGCTCTGCGCGCACGCACCCAACACGGAGATCGACAGCGACAGAACGAGCGCCTTGGAAGCAGTCATGCACGATTGGTGAAGAGGGTGTTGGGGAACGGACGTCAGCGGTGTGAACCGAATCCGAAACGCAGCGACGCGCGCGTCGTGCGCACGCGCCAGGTGCGACCAGTGCCGTCAGGGAGATCGGACTTGGCGTGCCAGCCCATACCGAACTCCTGCACGAGTGCGATGTGCAGATTGCTCGAGAGGCCGTAACCGAACCCGGCGCCCAGCGTGCCGGAAAGGTCGAACTGTCCCTTCTTGGGGCCGAGGGCGGCGCCGGTGACGCCGCTGCTGTCGGCGCGCACGCGCATGTCGCGGAACCCCGTGACGCCGCCGGCCGCTTCGAACAGCGTGTGAAACCCGCTACTGCCGCCGCTGCGGAATTGTCCCATGAGCGTCCACAGCTGCGTCTGCGCATCGCAGCCGGTGGCGCACTGCGCCGGCAACTCGGGAGACGTGGGCGGCTTCGCCGCGGTGTACGTGAGCGGTGACAGCGTCAAATCGACCACACCGTAGCCGGCCGACACGCCGATGGTGGTGGCTTCGTCGAGCGCCTTCTCGAGCGTCCCGCGCATCTGCCAGAGCGGATCGCTGCCGAACTTCCATGTGGAGCGCGTTGCGCCGTCACTGATGTCGTTCAGGATCATGGCGGCCACGCCACCGGAGAACCACCAGCCGGCATCGGGCGGCCGTGCGGCCGGTCGTCCGCGGATCTGTGCCGTGAGTGTGGTGGCGCACAGGCACGTCGCGATGGCCGCAGCGCTGAGTGCGGAGGCGAACCGACGCCGACCGTTGCGCCGACTGTCGGCATGGAAGGCGGGATGTAGCGCCGCACGTCTCGGTGACGCGGGTTGCGATTCGCGCATGGCGACTCCTAAGTTTGACGAGAGTGACGCCGGCGAGATCGCACCGTCGCTCGTGCTGCCAATACCGTCGGCAGCATCCACTGGAACATACCCCGCGCCGCGAGCACAAGACAGCCGATCGCGTGGTGTCCCCTGAACCCGCTCCCGTGCCCGCACCGACACACGATTCACGTGTTACGGAACGTCGCAATCCGCGCACCGTCGACATCGACCTCGCGTCGCCCCTCGCGATCGTGGATCTCATCAACGCGGAAGACCAAGGAGTGGCCGCCGCCGTGGCCTCGCAGCGCGAGCCGATTGCCGAGTCGATCGCACTGATCGAAGCCGCGTTTCGCAGCGGCCGCCGTCTGCTGTATGTCGGCGCGGGCACTTCGGGACGGCTCGGCGTGCTCGATGCCAGCGAATGTCCTCCCACGTTCGGTACCGACCCGGCGATGGTGGTCGGCATCATCGCCGGTGGTGACCGTGCGCTGCGCAATCCGATCGAAGGCGCTGAGGACGATCCGCTGGCCGGCGCCGCGGCCATGGACGCGCACGCCGTTCAGGCCGGTGATGTGGTGTGTGGCATCGCCGCTTCGGGCACAACGCCGTTCGTGCGTGGTGCGCTGACGCGTGCCCGTGAACTCGGGGCCCGCACGCTGCTGATTGCGTGCACGGAGCCACCCGACGCGATGCGTGCGGTGGCGGATATCTGCATGTTGCCGGTGGTCGGACCTGAGGCGCTCACGGGCTCAACGCGACTCAAGGCAGGCACCGCCACCAAGCTCGTGTGCAACATGCTGACCACCGGTGCGATGGTACGCATCGGCAAGAGCTATGGCAATCTCATGGTGGATCTGCGCGCCACCAACGTGAAACTGCAGGACCGCGCCGAGCGCATCGTCATGGAGGTCACCGAATTGCCGCGCGACGACGCGCGTACGCTGCTCGCGCGCGCCGATGGTCGCGTGAAGCTGGCGTTGGTGATGCATGCGCTGCACGTCGATGCGGAAACCGCGCGGCGTCGTCTCGAGGAAGGGCAGGGCCTGGTGCGACGCGTGGTGCCGAACGCCCCGCCGCCGGTGTTATGACGTTGCGCGATATTGTCGGCGATGAGGGGCGCATTCTCGTCGGGCTGATGTCGGGCACGTCGCTCGACGGCATCAGCGCCGCCGTGGCCCGCTTTCACGACCTCTCGAACGGTCGCGTGCACTGTGACCTGCTGGGATTCACGCACCGCGCGTATCACCGTGAGGAACGCGCACGGCTCGAGCAGGCGATGCAGCAGGGGAGCGCGCGCGAGTACTGTCGCGTGCAGGCCGATGTCGGTGATTGGATGGCCGATGCAGCGCTCGCCGCGATGGCCGATGCCGGCGTGACGGCGCGCGATGTTGCGGCAGTGGCATCACACGGACAGACGCTCTGGCATGAGCCCGGTCATAGCACCTGGCAAGTGGGCGATGCGGCGCGCATTGCCGAGCGTACCGGCTGTGATGTGGTGTCGGACTTTCGTTCGCGTGACGTGGCTGCGGGCGGACAGGGCGCTCCGCTCGTCACGATCGCCGACTGCATGTTGTTCGCGCATCACACGCGGTGGCGCGCGCTGCAGAACATCGGCGGCATTGGCAACGTGACGGTGGTTCCGCCCGCGAATACGCACGAGCACGGCGGCATGCAATCGGTGCGCGCGTTCGATACCGGCCCCGGTGTGGTGATCATCGATGCGACGGTGCGGGCGCTGTACGACGGTATGGCGTATGACCGCGATGGCCTGATCGCGGCCAGCGGTCAGGTGGTCGAGTCCGTCGTGCTGGCGGCACTGCGGCATCCGTACTTCAGCGATGCGCCACCCAAGAGCACCGGGCGCGAGCTCTTTTCGCGGGCGTACGTCGGGCAATTTATCGACGACTGCCGGGCGGCGGGGGCGGCACCGGCCGACATCGTGGCGACCGCGACCGCGCTCACGGCGCGCGCACTGGCCGACCAGTATGGCCGCTTCATCCCTGAGCCCGTTGAGGACGTGGTGCTTTCCGGGGGTGGTGCCCACAATCCGACGCTCGTCCGTATGATCGAAGCCGCCGTGGCCCATGAAAACGGGCCACAGGTGTGTACCTTTGACGGATTGTATTTCGATGGAGAGGCGAAGGAGGCGGTGGCGTTTGCACTGCTGGGCTATCTCCATATTTCGGGCCGCGCCGGCAATGTGCCCAGCGCAACGGGAGCGCGAGGTCCGCGTCCCCTCGGTTCGCTCACTCCAGCCGTCCGTTAGTCGCTCATGAGCGAACCGTCCCGTCGTGAACTTGCGCAGTTGCTCATCCCCGTTCTCCGTTGGTCGCCGTCCGGCGGCTTTGCCGACACGCGCCCGCTTATCGAGCAGTCGCTCGCCCTTGGCGTCGGTGGCTTCCAGCTCGTCGGTGGTGAGCAGGATGGTGTGCGGGCGCTCGCCAAGGAGCTGCAGCTCAAGTCGCGTCATCCGCTGCTGATTGCGGCCGATCTGGAACGGGGGGCCGGGCAGCAGTTCGCCGGCGCCACCGGCCTGCCGCCGCTGGCGGCCATCACATCGCTCGACGACATCGAAGCGTTGCGTCGCGCCGCGCGGCTCACGGCCCGCGAAGCGCGCACGATGGGCGTGAACTGGAATCTCTCGCCGGTGTGCGATCTCGATCTGCTGCTCGAGAACCCGATCATCGGCACGCGCGCGATGGGCACCGATGCACGAAAGGTCGCGCAGCTCGTGACCGCGTGGATCGAAGCCTGTCAGGCGGAAGGCGTGCTGGCCTGCGCGAAGCATTTCCCCGGCATGGGCCGCGTCACGCGTGATCCCAATCTCGAGCTGCCCGTCGTCGAGACGCCGGCCGATCAGCTCAAGGAGCAGGATCTCCAGCCATTCCGGGCGGCTATCGCTGGCGGAGTGGCCAGTGTGATGACGTCGCATGTCGTGTATCCCGCGCTCGATTCGAGTCGTGTGCCGGCCACGCTGTCGCGCGAGATTCTGCAGTGGCTGCTCCGGCAGCAGCTCAAGTACGACAATCTCATCGTGGCCGACGCGATGACGTTGGCGGCCGTGGTGGAAGGACGCACGGCGGCGGAAGCGGCCGTGCTCGCCGTGCGCGGTGGTTGCGACGTCCTCATGGCACCCGGTGATCTCGAGGACGCGCTCAGCGCACTCGAGCGCGCGTACGACGACGGCACCCTCGAGCCGGAGCGTGTCAAGCATTCCGTGCGTCGCCGCCTCAAGTGGGCGCAGTGGGCGTCGCCGCCGAACGACTGGCGTCGGCCGAGTGGCGCCGACACGGCGTGGGGTGCACTGCTCGCCGACAAGGTTATTCGCGTGGAGCATGGCCCGTTGCCGCCAGTCGGCACGATCACGGAAATGGGCATCGTCGACGACGATCACCAGGCCGATGGTCCGTCGGTGGAGCGCACGGGTATCGCCGAAGCGATGCGACTGGGTGGCAACGACGCGCGACTGGTCGATGCGCCCACGCCGGCCAGCGGTGGTCCGTTCGTAATCGCGCTGTTCGCCGATTTCGTCGCTGGGAAAGGGCGGACCACGCTATTGCCAGAGACAGTGGCGCAGGTGCATGCGCTCGTGGCGCAGGCCGAAGCGCTGCAGCGCACGGTGATTCTCATTGGTCTCGGCGATCCACGCTGGGTCACGCAGCTCGGCATGACACACCCCACCGTACTGGCGTGGGGCGGAGATCGCGTGATGCAGCAGGCGGCGGGACGCGGACTGCTGCGCAACAAGAAGTAGCGCGCCGCTTATCCGAAGAGTGCGAACAAAAACCAGATGACGGCGATGAGCGCGATGAGGCCGAGCACCATGAACACTGGCTGCACCGCCCGTCGTCGTTCTTCGACCACCGGTTCGGGCGCTCCGAGTAGCGCGTGATCTTCGGCCGTTCGCGCGCGTTCGAACTCCTCGTCGAGTATGGCGCGTGATGGGACAGGCGTCCCGAACTTCGGTGTCGGATCACTCTTGAGCGTGGCTTTCGCCTCGCGCGTCGCTGGCGACGGCTCGCGTGCGTCGTCGTTGAGCGTGCCGGCGAGTGCAAACGTGTTATAGCCGAACGAATCGCCGTTGCTGGCGGCACTCAGCGCATCACCATCGAATCGTGCCGCGATGACCGTGATGTTGTCCGGTCCACCCAGCTGATTGGCGCGGTCAATCAGCCGTTTGCAGATCGATCGCACGTCCTGCTCTTCGTTCGACGTGCGCGCGATCTCGGCGGCGCGCACCAGACCCGACAGGCCATCACTGCAGAGTATCAGCGTATCGCCCCGTCGGACCTGTTGATGCGTCAGGTCGATCGTGACGTGCGCTTCGGGGCCAAGCGCCTGGAGAATGATGTTGCGGCGCTCGCTGACCTCGGCTTCTTCGGCGGTGAGCTCGCCGGCTTCCACCAGTCGCTGCATGAGCGACTGATCCTTGGTGAGCTGCTGAACGTCGCCGTCGCGCACCATGTATGCGCGGCTGTCGCCGACCTGTACCAGAAAGAGCTGATCGCCCAACAAGCCGGCAATCGTGGCGGTGGTGCCCATGCCGCGATGCTCGGGGTTTTCCCGGGCGTGCTGGTGGATGCGCGCATTGGCCAGCACGGTGGCATCGCGGAGCGCTTCGGCAAACGCCGACGGCGAAGGGTCCGCGGCCTTCCAGGTGTGTTTCAGCGCATCGAGCACCAGGCTGCCAGCCATGCTGCTGGCGAGCTCGCCTGAGGCGGCGCCCCCCATGCCGTCGGCCACGAGAAACAGCAGCCCGTGGGGATCGGCCGTGATTTCGTGGTAGCCGAAGGCGAAATCGAGTGGCGTCCCCGTTTCGAGGTCAGCAACGAGGAACGTGTCCTCGTTGTGCTCCCGAGTACGTCCCACGTCGGTGAGCGCGAAGACACGAGTGACCACGCGGTGGTCACTCGGCAATCGTTCAGTATGTGAGGCGGGAACGGTCACAGCGTCATGGAGCAGGCCGGTGCGCACAGGGGGACAAATGTCCGTACGGACGGGAACGCCGGGAGTTACATCCCGGTATCCCTTTCCAACACTCGTGGATCTGGGTCGGCGTCGACCCCGTTTCCGGAGGCTGATCCGTAGACGGTAATAAAATGGGGTTCGTTTCACCGGTGGGTCAAATCGTTCGGACAAATTTGACCGATTCGCCCCTCGGCCGGCGCGTTCGGGCCCAGTTTATCCTGAAACGTCCACCGCAAACGGCCGATTTGCGGCTGGACGCCTGTCTCTACGTCCGTCAGCTTCGACTGGATGACGAACTACCCCGGACCGATGCAAAAGCCCAGCTCGCTCGTGCTAATCGGCGCCGTGCTCATGGTGAGCGCCTGCGCCCGTCCGACGACCGTCGTGTTGCCACCCACGCCGATCGTCGCTCCGCCGGCGATCGTGTCGGGGATGCCTGCCGTGCCCGCCGTTCGCGGTGCGCCGATCGACGTACGCGTACGCTACCCGGCCGAGAACCAGCTGCTTACGAGCCGGGACTCCAATTTCGTGCTCGGCAGCCTCGGCACCGGCGACGCGTCGCTTACGATCAACGGGCAGGCGGTTCCGGTGGCGCCGAACGGGGCGTTCCTGGCGTGGCTGGTCAATCCGCCGACCGGTGCGCTGCGGTACGATATGGTGGTGGCGCGGGCCGCCGACACGGTGCGACGCACGGTCAAAGTGCGGCTGCCGGTGCGCACGCCGTTGCCTGGTACGGGCAAGCTGCGCGTGGACAGTGGCTCGGTGTTGCCGGTACGTGGGGTGTGGGCGAAGCGCGATGACTACCTGCGGGTCAGCCTGCGCGCGCCGGCCAATGCGATCGTGTTGGTGCAGGGCAGCGACAGCGTGGTGCGGCCATTGGTACGCGGCAACGGACTGACCGCTGTACCGGGCGTCGCCTCAGGCGATGCGAATGGCGACGACATGGCGTCGGTGTTCTCTACCGAACTCGCCGCGCGATTGCTGACCGACAGCGCCCGTGCGCCGCGGCTAATCGCGATTCGCGGCAGCGACACGGTGCGGCTAACGGTGCCAATCGTGCGCGCGCTGCCCACGGACGCGCGCGTGTTGGCGATGCTGCGCAGTACCTCGACGATCGGGAGTGATACGGATCGCGTCGTGAACGCACGCACCATCGTAGACGGCACGTACAAGTGGATGCTGTTGAACGGGACGATCGTGGAAGTGACCGGACGGCAACAGGGGTATACGCGCATCCGCCTCGATGGCACGCTCGACGTCTGGGTGGATAGCAACGACCTCGTCATGCTTCCCGAAGGCACCGCGCTGCCGCGACGCGTGACCGGTGGATTTCGCGTGACGCCGAGCGCCGAGTGGGTCGATGTCGCCATCTCCACCGGTGATCGCCCGGCGCACTTGGTGGAGCCGGATGGCCGCACGCTGGTGCTCACGCTGTATGGCGTGCAGGCCAATCCCGAGATCTCGCCGATCTTCGGCAACGATACACTCGTGCGCCGCATCAGCTGGGATCAGGTCACGAGTGATCGGGTGCGTATCACCTTCACGCTGTCGCAGCCCGTGTTCGGCTGGCAGTCGATTTGGGATGAGAGCCGCCGTCAGTTCGTATTGCGCGTGCGCCGTCCACCGCTGATCGATGCCGCGAATCCGCTGCGCGGCCTCACGATCGCCGTCGATCCCGGTCATCCGCCCGCTGGTGCGACCGGGCCGACCGGACTCTATGAGGGCGACGCCGTGTTTCCGGTGGGTGAGCAGGTCGCTGCCCTGCTGCGGGCGCGCGGCGCGACCGTCGTGATGACGCGGACCTCGCTGGCCCCCGTCGGACTGACGGAGCGCGGCGTCACGGCCCGTCGGGCCAACGCGCATGCGTTCATCTCGGTGCACTTGAACGCGCTGCCCGACGGTGTGAATCCGTTCACGGCCAACGGGACCAGCACGCTCTTCTATCATCAGCACAGTGAGGCGCTCGCCCGTCCGGTGCAGGAGGAACTCATGAAGCGATTCGGGCTGCGCGACCTTGGCGTACACTACCAGAATCTCGCTGTGGCCCGACCCACGTGGTATCCGTCGGCGCTCGCGGAAGGACTGTTTCTCATGCTGCCCGAGCAGGAAGCCGCCATGCGCGATGCGGGCTTTCAACGGAAGTATGCCGAAGGGCTGGTGGTGGGGCTCGAGCGATACTTCCGGATGTTCGCGCCAGTGTTGCAGCCGTGACGCGCACGATGTTCCGCCCGGCACTACGCACAACGATGCTGTTGGGCATGCTCCTCACGAGCGCGCCCGTGGTAAACGCGCAAGTCGATCCGCGCGGCGCGATGCGTACCATCGCGATGCCGCATTTTCGGGTGCACTTCCGTCCTGATCAGGAAGCGATGGCACGCCGGGCCGCCTTTCTGGCCGAGTCGGCCTACGCGCAGCTGTCGCGCGAGTTGGCACCGCCTTCGGGGCCGGTGGATCTGCTCATTGCCGACAACGTGGACGCCAGCAACGGCTATGCGCAGGTGTTTCCCACGAATCGTGTCGTGATCTACGCCGTGCCGCCGATCGCGCTGCGCGAGTTGCGCTTCCATGACGAATGGCTGCGCATGGTGATCACGCACGAGATGGCGCACATCTTTCATATTGATCGGGCGCGTGGAGCGTGGGCCGTGGGGCGCGCCGTGTTCGGACGGAATCCGATGTTCTTTCCCAACGCGTTCACGCCAAGCTGGGTCAAGGAAGGGTTGGCGGTGCATTACGAATCGAAGCTCACTGGCACTGGACGAGCGGTGAGCACCGACTTCCCGATGATCGCGCGGGTTGCCGTGCGCGATGCTTTTGTGCCGGGGCCGCAGCGATGGAGCTTGTCCACGTCGCAGTTTCCTGGCGGACAGACGGCGTATGCCTGGGGATCGCTGTTGATGCATCGGGCAGCGGCGCAACGTGATGGAAGCCTGCGTCGCTACGTGGACATCACCGCGGCGAACGTGGTGCCATTTCTGCTGAGCAGGAACAGTCGCGCCGCGTTCGGCGTGACCTTCGATAGTCTGTTCGTGCACATGACCGATTCGCTGCGGCGGGTGACGTCGATGTTGCCCGGCGACAGCGTGTGGCACACCGTGAGCGCGAACGGCTGGTACGCGGCCGCTCCGCGATGGATCGGGAACGACACGCTGGCGTGGAGCGCCAGCAACGGCCGTGACGTGTCGGGGCTGTACGTCGCTTCGATTGGCGTGAACAGCGGAGCGCAGCCACTGAGGCTGGCGTGGCGCAACACGCTCGATGTGAACGCGCCGATTCCTGGTGACGACAACGGCGCGATGGTGTTCGCGCAGTCGGAACGCATGGACCCGTATGTCGTGCGCTCGGATCTCTATCGTTCACGCGGCGCCGATCGCGGTGGTGAGACGCGGTTGACCAAAGGCGCGCGGCTGGCGCAGCCGGATGTGCGCGCTGACGGCAGCATCGTGGCGGTGCAGCTCGGCGCGGATCGCACGCGATTGGTGCGCGTCAGTGCCACGGGCGAGAGTATCGTGCCGATCACGCCCGACGTGGCCTCGGAACGATGGGCCGAGCCGCGTTGGTCGCCCGACGGACAACGCATCGTCGCGGCGCAGCTGCTTCCCACCGGAGAGCAGCGCATCGTCGTGATGGATGTAACCGGCGATCTCCAGCTCGTGGTCGCCGGGGCCCGCGGTGTGTTCGCGAGTCCCAGCTTCACGCCTGATGGCAAGCGCCTGGTATGGGTGAGCGATCGTAGCGGACGTTCGCAACTGGAAACCGCTCCGATCGCCGCGGTCGGCGCGCCAATCGACACCATGCGCTGGCGCGTGGAGCGAGACGACGTGCGGGTCGTGTCGTCGGTCAGCAGCGGGGTGTTCGATCCTTCCGTGTCGCCTGATGGCGCGCGTGTCGCCGCGCTCTTCTATCGTGCCGACGGCTATCACGTATCCTGGGCGCCGCTCGACACCGTCGGCGCGATCGCGCAATCGGCGTGGTATCCGGCGAAGAACACGGCCGACTTGTCGGTGCCGAACATGGCCGAGCTGGGTGGTCGTACAGAGTCGGCGGTGGTCACGGGCTACTCGCCGCTGCGTCAGTTGGTGCCGCGTTACTGGATGCCGTTGATCGGCGAAGGGCGCAATGGCGGCGCGACGTACGGTGCGTCCACCAGTGGCGTCGACATTCTGGGACGGCATGCCTGGACGGCCAATGCGTTGGTGCAGCCGCAGCTGCGCGAGACGGATGCGTTCGCGTCGTATCGATACGCTGGTCTTGGGATCCAGTTGCTGGATGTGTCGGCGCAGCAGGCGTGGGATGGCACCTTTCGCGCGGTGAGCGACTCGGGAGCCACGCTGGGCTTCATCGCGCGTCGTCGCCGATTCGTGACCGGCTCGAGCACGTGGCGCGTGCCGCGCGTGCGGCGCTCGGTGAGTGCCACCCTCGGCGCGCAGTACGAGATGCGCGATTTCACGAGCGATGTGGACTCGGCACTCGGTGCGCCGAACTCGCTGTTGCGCACGGGTACGCGCTACGGCTCCTTCTTCGCCAGCAGCAGTGTGAGTACGGCGCGGCTGGGCGCGCGCGGCATCTCGGTAGAGGAAGGGTTCACGCTGAGCGGCAGCACGGCGTATCGCTGGCGCGAAGACGATGCGCTCGGCTCGGGAGCCTGGCGTTCGATCGTAGGGGCGCGACACTTCCTACCGCTCAACCTCCCAGGCTTCTCGCGTCATGTGATCGCCACGCGTGCCACGATCGGAGTAGCGCAACAGACGTCGACAACTGAGTTCAGCGTGGGCGGTACGAGTGGTCAGTCGGCCGAGCTGCTGCCGGGCGTGGTGGTGGGCGATCCGTCGCGTACCTTTTCGCTGCGCGGTGTCGCACCGGGCACGCAGCGTGGCATTCGGGCGCTGGCCGGCGGCGTAGAGTATCGCGCGCCGTTGGTGTTGTTCAAGCGGTTGCCGAGCCCGTTCACGCTGTTCGTGGATCGCATGTCGGTCACGCTGTTCAGCGACGCGGCTCGGGCGTGGTGTCCGCGCGCGTTGGCGCAATCGGAGAATGTGGTGTGCGAGCGACCGGGTGAGCGCGACGGTTGGTTGGCATCGGCGGGTGCGGAGTTGGTGGTGGACCTGGCGGTGCAGTACGACACGCCGTATCGCATGCGCCTCGGCGCCGCGGCCCCGTATGTGGCGCCGCGTGATGTGTCGCGGCGCGGGACGATCTACGTGACGTTAGGTGGGTACTTCTGATCTTGAGCCTTCGGTGTGCTGGCGGTGTGCTGGCGGATCGTGGGATGCCGGTGGATGGCTCTGTGGTTCACGCGAAGGGCGCGGAGGGCCGCGAAGGGCGCGAAGCACTGCACACAGCGCGCTGTTGGAACTCCATACCCCGTACTCCATACCCCATACTGTTTTTATGTCAGGATTCTGGATTCATGATTCGGCTGTCGTTGTGGGTGATGTGGTGTTGGGCGACGATGTAAGCATTTGGCCGACCGCCGTGATTCGCGGCGACGTCGAGCGCATCGTGATCGGGGCGCGCAGCAACGTGCAGGATGGCGCGGTGATTCATGCCGATCCGGGGAAGCCGACGATCGTAGGGGAGGACTGTGTGATCGGGCACCGGGCGGTGGTGCATGGCACCATCCTCGAGGACGGCGTGCTGGTGGGCATGGGGGCGATTCTGCTGAACAATGTGCGGGTGGGGCGGGGGAGCATCATCGCGGCCGGCGCGGTGGTCACGGAGGGGACGCAGGTGCCACCGGGGTCACTGGTGGTCGGCGTGCCGGGGAAGGTGGTGCGGCAGTTGAGTGCCGAGCAGCAGGCGGGGACGCTGGACAATGCGGCGCGGTATGTGGCGCTCAAGGAAGTGCACCGGAGCGGGTCACTGGCGCGGCGCACATCGTGAGAGCGGGCAATTGCCTGCTTTCGGTGTGTCTGCAAGCAAGCGCGCTCTGGCGAGCGGTGTACGAATGTGATTGAAGTGCTGGCGCGCATGTCGGCGTACTGTGCTGATGCTGCCGCTGCCGGTCTGAGCAGGCGCTTCGTAACCGGTTTTAAGCCAATGCTTTACGCGATGCTGTCGGCACTGTCGAGACAGCTGGGCCGGGATGAAACGGCTGTGTCCGCTCTACCGTGACAGCTGCGGTGCTCACAAAAGCTGGCCTCGGTGGAGAACTTTCGACGCGTCGCACATCCGTGATGTGACTTGTACAACGCGTTCACGGGGAACGACTTACACCGCTACTTGTGCGGCCTCACGAACGGAGGCACCATACCCGCCCACTCGGCCCCCCGCCAAGTTCTCGAGGACGCACTTGAGAACGTCGAGTATCGGTCATTTTGCCCCGCCCCACGCCAACTGCAGGAGCCTCACGAATGCCCTTCTCCGCCACGCCACCGGAAGGACTGGTAACGCTGTCCGCGAACGCTCGGACCGTGCTCGACAAGCGCTACCTGGTCAAGGACAAGTCCGGTAAGTCGGTGGAGAAGCCGGAGGACATGTTCTGGCGCGTGGCGACGGTGGTGGCCGAGGCCGATCGCCGGTACGGAGCCAGCGATGGGGCAGTGCAGGCGGTGGCGGAAGAGTTCTACTTCCTGATGACGCAACGTCGGTTCGAGCCGAACTCGCCGACGCTCATGAACGCCGGCCGTCCGTTGGGCCAGCTCTCCGCCTGTTTCGTGCTGCCGGTGGATGACGCGCTCAGCAACGGCCAGAGCGGCATCTATGACACGCTGCGCAGCATGGCGCTGATCCATCAGTCGGGCGGCGGTACGGGCTTCTCCTTCTCGCGGCTGCGAGCCAAGGGCGCGATGGTGCGGAGCACGACCGGCGTGGCGTCGGGGCCGATTTCGTTCATGGAGCTGTACGACGCCAGCACGGACGCGGTGAAGCAGGGCGGCACCCGTCGTGGTGCGAACATGGGCATTTTGCGAGTCGATCATCCCGACGTGCTCGATTTCATCGCGAGCAAGGAAGACCTTACCAAGATCACGAACTTCAACATCTCGGTGGGCATCACCACCAAGTTCATGGACGCGGTGAAGGTTGACGGCAGCTACGACCTGCTCGATCCGAGCACCGGTCAGGTTACCGGTCAGGCCCGCGCGCGCGATGTGTGGGACAAAATGATCCTCGGCGCGTGGCGCACCGGTGAGCCGGGCGTGTTCTTCATCGACGAAGCGAACCGGTACAACCCGGTGCCGCACTTGGGTGCGTATGAAGCGACGAACCCGTGCGTTACGGGCGATACGCTTGTGGCCACCAGCAACGGCCTGGTAGCGATCGCGTCGTTGGCCGAGCACGAGGAGGCCATGCCTGTCACGCTTGATGCGCGCTTCAGCGCCGGTCGTGTCGGACCCGCCGGTGTGCCGTTCGCGAGTGGGGTGAAGCCCGTGTTCCGCGTGGTTACGCGCGAGGGCTACGAGATTCGCGTGACCGCCGATCATCGGTTCATGACGGCGCGTGGTTGGGTGGAGGCGCAGTCGCTGACCGAAGGCGATGCCCTGCACGTTCAGAATGTGAAGGGCGGGTTCGGCACCACGGGCACGTCGGAAGAGGGGCGCGTGCTCGGGTGGCTCATCGCCGACGGCCACATCACTGGAGATTCCGGCCACGGTGCCGTGTTGGGTTTCTGGGGCGACGACCGCGAGGTCGCCGCCTCGTTTTCGCACGATGTGAACGAGATGCTCGGCACGAGCGGACGCGCACCGGTTGGCGTCGTTGACATCCCGTCGCGCGAGATGGCGACCGTGAGCAGCACCCGGCTGCGGGCGATGGTGGCTGAGCGATTTGGCGTGACCGCCGAGTCGAAGCTCGATCGCGTGCCGGCGGCGGTGTTGGCTGGTACGGAAACGATGCAGCAGGGTTTTCTGCAGGCACTGTTCACCGCCGATGGACACGTGAGCGGCACGCCGGAAAAGGGCGTGTCAGTGCGGCTGACGTCGATTTCTATGTCACTGCTGCAGGATGTGCAGCGCATGCTGCTCAACTTCGGCATCGCGTCGCGCATCTATCGCGATCGTCATCCCGCGCGCACGGTGACCATCAAGGGGGCTGACGTGTCGTGCCAGGCCGATCACGATCTGGTGATTGCCCGTGACAACGTGTTGCGCTTCGCCGAAGAGATCGGCTTCCTGACGCGCGCCAAGAGCAACGCGCTGATTTCGCGCGTGGCGAGCTACGGCGCGCGTGGACCGTACCGCGAGTCGTTCACGGCTCGATTCGAGCGCATGGAGGCAGCGGGCGAGGAGATGGTGTACGACCTCACCGAGCCGCTCACCCATTCGTTTATTGGCAACGGTTTCGTGGTACACAACTGCGGCGAGCAGCCGCTGTTGGCGTACGACGTGTGCAATCTGGGCTCGGTGAACGTCGGCTACTACGTGAACAACGGCGAAGTCGATTGGGAAGCGATGCGTCGCGACATCGCGCTCAGCACGCACTTCCTCGACAACATCATTGACGTCAACAAGTATCCGCTGCCGGAAATCGACTCGCTGTCCAAGCGCATTCGTCGTATCGGCCTTGGCGTGATGGGCTTTGCCGACATGCTCGTGCGCCTGGGCATTCCGTATGACAGTGCGGAAGGCGTGGAGATGGGCCGCAAGGTTATGGAGTTCCTGGATGTCGAGGGCAAGAAGGAGAGCGAGCGTCTGGCCAAGGAGCGTGGCGCATTCCCCGAATGGGCGCGCTCCATCTTCGGCCCCGACGAAACGTGCGCGCGCGACGAAAACGACGAGCGCATTCGCCCCATGCAGCTGCTGCGCAATTGCAACGTGACGACGGTGGCACCCACCGGCACGATCTCCATTATCGCCGGTTGCTCCAGCGGACTCGAGCCGTTGTTCGCGGTGGCGTTCATGCGCAATCAGGCGGGCGTGATGATGCCCGATGTGAACGAAGATTTCGTGGCGATCGCCAAGACCGAAGGCTGGTACAGCGATGAACTCATGGAGCGCATCGCGAAAACGGGCACCGTGAAGCATGCCGACGTGCCGGCCAAGTGGCAGGCGGTGTTCAACACGGCGAACAACATCGCGCCGGTGTATCACATCCAAATGCAGGCGGCGTTCCAGCAGCATTGCGACTCGGCCATCTCCAAGACCACCAACTTCGGTTACGCCGCCACGCAGGATGACGTGCGCGCGATCTACGAGATGGCGTACGACATGAAGTGCAAGGGTGTCACCGTGTACCGTGATGGCTCGCGCGACAACCAGGTGCTCAGCACCGGTGCCACGCAGGACGCCGCCGCCAAGCGCGACGATGCCAAGGCCGCCGGCGCCCCGGAAGCGCCGAAGGCCGATAAGGCTGTCGCCGATGCGGCGGTGGCACTCAAGCGCGAGTTGGGCGAGCTGCAGGGCACGATGGCCGAGTTGCAGAACGAACTCGATCGCACGAAGAAGGCGCTGTTCAGCGCCGAGGCGGAGAACGCGAGCCGTCGTGGCAAGCGCTCGCGCCCCGAAGTCATGCGCGGCACCACCATTCGCAAAGAAACGCCGCTCGGTGTGATGTTCGTGAACATCACCGAAGACGAGAAGGGACAGCCGTTCGAAGTGTTCCTCAACCTCGGCAAGGCCGGCGGATCGGCCATGGCCGACGCCGAAGCGATCGGACGTTTGATCTCCCTGGCGCTGCGCAGCGGCATCTCGCTGCAGGAAATCCATCGTCAGCTGCGCGGCATCTCGAGCGATCGCGCGGTGGGCCTCGGACCGAACAAGGTGCTCTCGCTGCCCGATGCGGTCGGTATCGCGCTGGAACAGTGGTGGCGTGACAAGCAGGGCGTGCAGACGGACCTGCTGGCTGGTGGCGCGGTTGCGGGAATGCCGACGCCGGTGAGTTCGATGATGCCGCCGATGCCCACGCCGGCGGCCGGGGTGCCGATCACGCGTCCGCCGATGAGCAAAAGCGCCGAGCAGATGCAGCCGATTGAGTTCGGCTCAGGACACGGTGAAGTGTTCATGGGTACGTGCCCGGACTGCGGAAGTCAGCTCGAGTTCGCGGAAGGGTGCGTGAAGTGCCACGTGTGCGGGTTTAGTGAGTGCGGGTGAACCTGCGCTGAGGGTTGGGACGTAGAAGCGTTTTGACGGGCTGGGATTAAGTCTCTTGAAGCCCTGATTTGAAAGAAAGATGCCGCCGCGCTCCGGAGTCGGCGGCGTCTGTCTTTGGGGAACGGCGCGCGTTGGAATGCCATGTACTGGCGTGGTGCGGATCTGTCACCAGCCGCTTTCACCGCAGATGGCGCGGCTACAGGGGATCGTGGAAGTGGTCCCCTGGCGATCGGCTGCGCCGTCTACCTCGTAACGTCGACCGCTGTCGTGCTGCATTCCGTGAGAAGAAAGTATCAGACAGATGCGACGCGACACCACGTCGATCACGAACGCGGCATACACAAAACTGCGCCACGTCGCCACGTACGTGAAGTCGACGACCCACAGCTGATAGGGGCCACGCTAACCAGCGCCTGCTCGAACACGCTGCGGAACCAGCCGGCCGAATCTCGAAGCAAAGCCTCGTTCAACTTTCTGTCCAACGAGCTGTCGACCCGTCTTCCGCAATGTCACAGACGGATAAATTCGGCGCAAAGTCTCCTTTATGAGAGGGCCGTCATCACGTCACGGATGACGGCCTCCACTCGCAACGCCAGCACAACGACTTGCAACGCTGAGGCACTGTGCGCGACGCGAAGGTCGTCCACCTTGGTCGTCGCCTAAGGCACTCCGCCCGGATCGGCAGGCTTGGGGACGACGCCACGCCGCCGTAGACGCGTATCCATCGATCACGAGACGCTCGCATGCGCTTTCACACTTCTCGCGCCGCTCTCCGCGCGTTGCCATCTCCATCAGCAACAGGGCCGCGGCGGCGCGCCGTCGTGCTGGCGTTGCTCCTCACCGGCCTGGCCGGCTGCCAGAGCGACGACCTGGTGCGGGCACCGGAGACTGCCCTCGCGCCGGCGCCACGCGCGCGTCCCATCATCAATGGGACGGAAGTCACGGCCACGTCGTTCACCAACACGTGGAGCTTCGTGGCCACTCTGGCACGGCCCGCTGTTGGCGGCGGGTACCAGACGTTCTGCACTGCATCCGTCATTGCACCGCGGTGGGTGCTCACCGCCGCGCACTGCGTGAAGGGCTTGAGCGCCACCGACGTGTTGGTCGCGGTCGGCGATCGCGACCTTCAGGGCAGCGGGATCAGATACAAGGCCGTGAAGACAGTGCTCGTCCCATCGTTCTACCGAGAAACGGACCTCTTCGCCGACATGGCCGCGCTGGAGCTCGTGGAAGACGCCAACGTCCCTCGGGCCCCCTTCTCGGACGACGGCGTCTCGCCCAACATGCCATTGCGAGTAGCCGGCTTCGGCCTCACGGAGAACGGCACGTTGTCCACGCTGCTGCGCACCACCTCGATCGCCGCCTCGGGCCCCTCTAGCGTTTTTTCGGCGTTTCTGGCCATCGGCACGGGCACCGGGACGTGTAGCGGCGACAGTGGTGGACCGGCCATCAATGATGCCGGTGAGCTCGTCGGGCTGGTGAGCTTCGGCCCCGGCGGCTGTCGCGAGTCCTCGTATCTTTCGGGTTTCACCTACGTGAACTACGCACGGCAGTGGCTCAAGGTCGCCGCACCCACCGCCGTTGACCGCACGGCCCCAAACGTGGACGTGACGTTGGATTCCGACATCGTCAACCTGCGGAACGCGGTGAGCGTCCGCGCAGCCGTAAGCGACGACGTAGAGTTTGACGAAGACGTCGACTTCGCGCACAACGGCGCGATTGGCAGCGTTGAGGCATCGATCGACAATGGTGTCACTTGGGTTCCCATGGCACCGACCGACGGATCGTTTGGAAGCGCCGAGGAGTCCGCCACGGTGCAGCTCTTTGCGCCGGCAGTGGGCAACCACACGGTCTGTGTGCGCGCAACGGACGTCGCGCGGAACGTCAGCACCTCGAAGTGCACTGCGCTCACCGCCTACGATCCTGAAGCCGCCGGCTTCGTCGTCGGGAACGGCACCTTCCACGCACCGCCCGGTTCTTTTCCCTTTCAGTCCACGGTTGCGGACGATGTGGACTTTCAGTTCATGGCGGCGTACAAGAAGGGTCAGACGACACCCACGGGCAAGACCTTGCTGCAATTCCGCACACGGCAATGGCGCCTCGAGAGCGCGAACTACGAGTACCTGCTCGTGACGGGCTCGAATCGCGCACAGTTCCGCGGTAGCGGCGTCATGAAAATCACCTATGGCGCCGACCCCGCAGACTTTGAGCTTTATCCGGTGAAGTTTCAGATCTGGGCATCGGCCGACAACCAAACCGTCAGGGTTCGAATCTGGGAACCAGCTGGCAACGAACGTACGTACTTCGACTCGTCCGACCAACCGTTGAGAACAGGCCGCATCGTCGTGCACACGGCGCGGAATAAATAGCGCCTGCTCACACGTATGGAGCCGACTGTACTGTTGTGCATTCGGCTCCCGCGTGACGGGCAAGCGCACGAGAATGCCGAACACGTTCGCTATGTGGGCGACGAAGAAAGGACACGATAGATGGGCACACGACGTCGCACCACTGGTACGCGACCACGTCCTCGGAAACCGGCGCTCACCGATCTTGAATCAACGGGGCGCAGGCGGTCTCCAGCTCGGTGTTTAAACTTTCGCCCAGCTGTCACGTTCACACCTCGTCCCGACGGCTGAGTTTTGCGCTGTGAGTACGCCGCCGGATTCCGTAAGGAGTCCGGCGGCGTCTCATTTTGCGGCGAAACGCGTCTGGCTCGTGCGGTGCTACAACGCCGTCACCCACGCCTCCCACGCACTCCGCGTCGCGCCAAGATCGCGTCCGCCGTTGAGTCGCACGAGCAGGGCGTGCGCGTCGGTCGCCACTCCCGGCGCCTCGGAGCCCAAGTGGTCGAGCAGCCAATTGGCGTTGTCGTGAAGCAGCGCCGAGGCGAGCGTTGGATCGATCTGCGTCCGCACCAACACGTGGAATACCTCGCCGATCGCTGACACGTTCGTGCCGGCGAGCAGTGCACGCAGGTCGTCGACGGCCGGCGTCCAATCGACGGTGCGCGTCGGCATGGCACGCATCGCGTCGGAGGCGGTGGTACGGACGGCCTCGTGTGGATCGCGCAGCGCATGCGCCAGTGCATGCCACGTGGAGTCGTGCGCGCCGAAGTTGCTCAGCACAACGGCGGCGCTCATGCGATTCACCCAGAATCCGTCATGCTGCACGGCCCGCATCGCCCGTCGACGCGCCGTGTCGCCTTGCTGCGTGCGCAAAAAGGCGGTGAGTCGGTTCGCGTCGTCCACCGCCGTGGGCGCCTTGCTCCGCTTCGCAAAATCGGTAGCCATCAACACGCGTGTCGCGCTGTCCCCATGCTGCAACCAATTCATGAAACGCCCCATCCAGACACCGCCGGCGGTGTCGGTGATGGGCACGATCAGCGGCGCATAATCGGGACGAAGCGACTGGAAGCTGTCGACGGGAACGGTGTTCCAGCGGACGCGAGCGCGCTCTTGCGGCTCCACGAGTTTTATCAGGAGAAACTCGGCGCCCGGTGGGCCGAATCCCTCGTAGGTCATGACCAGGGCGTCGGCGAAGCCAAGCTTTTCGCGCAGCGTTGCCATGCAGGCGGCGTCGTGGAGATCCTGGCCTGGCACGTAATGGCGAATGGAGTCGCGCAGCATCGGTAACGTCCAATGCTTCAGTCCCATCACCTCGACCCGGGCCTTGGGCGCGTCGTATCGCGCCTGGGCCGAGAGGTTCGTGGGGGCGACGGCCAAGAAGAACCACAGGGCAATAGAGAATCGCATGCGCTCACTCGGAAAAGGGACGAGCGAGAATATAGCGCCGTGAACTTGCACGGGTGCCCACCTCCCTCCCTATCTCACCCCGTGCACCGCGCGTAGCTTGCGGATGAGCCTCGATCATCGGTTCGTCCCTCTGTCCGCGTCGCCGCCAGCCCCTTCGTGAATCCGGATGTAAACGCGTCCCTCTACGATAGCGCGGCGCAGGTGCGGTGGATTCTCCACCTCGCGTGCGCGGCCACGTTTATGGTCGTGATGACGCTGCTGGCCAACCGACTGCGGCGCCCGATCATGCAGACGCTCTCTGTCGTCTGGGGTTTGCAGACGCTCGTCGCGGTCAACCTCTTCTGCTACTTCTACTGGCGTGACCTGTTCGCCGACTACGCGAGCGTGCGCTTTTTGGGCATGCTTGCGCTGCACGTGTCGCACTTCGTCATGGCGCCGCTGCTGCGGCACACGCGACAGCTCGTGTCTCAGGGCGAGACCGCCGCGGCGCCATCCTCGCGCACGCTGACCCGCTGGGCCGCGCTCGGGCTGCTCACCACGGTGCTCGATCAGACCGCCAAACACTATTTCCCCGCCGCCGAAACCGCGCTCACGTTCGTGGTGTCGCGTCTCGTGAGTGCGTTCCCGTATGCGTACGCGCTCTGGCCAACAGGCGCTAATGCGTTGGGTACGCTGACTCCTTCGCGCGAATCGGGCTTCACGTGGCGCGCGCTGCACGTGGCCCTGTTCGCGCGCGTGGCCGCGCTGGCGATCGACCTCGTGGTGAGGGTCGCACCGTGGTCGATTGAAACGGCGGCGATGCTCACGGCCGTGGTGGTCGCGGTAAACTTGATCGCCCTCGTGCTGTTCGGGACGCTGCTGCTGTTCGTAGCCCTCGAGCATGAACGCGCGGTCAGTGTGCGCCAAAGCGCGGAGCTGTATGCGGCCAAGCTGCGCGAGTCGCACTCACGGCGGTTGGAGAGCCTGGGTGGTCTGGCGGGCGGCGTGGCGCACGACTTCAACAACATTCTCACGGTCGTTGTAAGCGCTGCCGACGCGGCCCGTGAGGTCGCCAGTTCACCGGCACTGCTCCAGGCTGAACTCGACGCCATCAGTGAGGCCGGTCGTCAAGGCACGGCGCTTACCCGGCAACTGCTCGACTTCGCGCGGCACAAGCCAATGAGCGTGGAGCAGTTCGATTCCACCGTCGTCTTGCAACGCATGCGGCCGATCTGCGAACGTGTCCTCACCGCCGCGCGCCGCCTCGAGTTGCAGGTCGCCGCGGTGCCGGCGCTAACCATGGACGTGTCGCAGTTCGAGCAGGTCGTCCTCAATCTCGTGGTCAATGCGCGCGATGCGATCGAGTCCACCGGCTCGGTCACGATCGCATTAAGCGCGGAGACGGTCACTCGGGCCAGCGCGACGGCAACGAATCTGGCAGCCGGCTCCTACGTCCGCCTCGCCGTACGTGATAGCGGGTGTGGAATCCCCGCCGACGTGCTGCCAAGGATCTTTGATCCGTTCGTCACCACCAAGGAAGCGCGCGGTGGCACCGGCCTCGGGCTCGCCACCGTGCAGCGCGTGGCGCGCGAGAACGGCGGCGATGTGTTCGTCGAGAGTACGCTCGGCGTTGGCACGACGATCGAGGTGTGGCTGTCGGCGACGCCGCCATCCGGAGCCTGACGATCGCTGTTCCGCGAGATAATTTGTCGAGTCCTCATGAATTGTCTTCCTCTTGCCGGAGCCACGATGCGACGTCTTGTCACTCTTGCCGGTGCGGTCCTGTTGAGCACCGTCCCTACCTCCGCCGCTCGCGCACAGACAGCGCCGTCCGATTCCACCGGGTTTCGAGCGGGGCAGTGGGGTGCGGAGTTCACGCTTGGCACGGGGAGTGGCGCCGCGAGCGGTGTTGGTGCCTTGCGCTTTTTCTCTGATCGTCGCGCGCTGTTGCTCGATGTGAACGGACGGCTCACGCGCGCATCCGGTGACGCGTGGCTCAGAAGCGACGAGTCGTCGCTGCATGTGCGGATCGGTCCGCGCTGGTATCGACCGGTGAAAGGGCGCGTGTTGCAATACGTCTCGCTCGGTGTGATCGCGTCACACGATCGCCGCGAGATTCCCGTGTTCTCGAGTTCGCTGGATCCGATGACGCGATCCACGACGAAGTCGTTCGGCGCCGGCACCTTCGGGGAGGTGGGTGGCAGTTGGATGGTGACGCCGCAGCTCAGACTGGGTGCCTCGTGGCAAGGCGTGGTTCAGTACGCGCGCCAGACGCAGGACGCTCGCAATCTCGGGGGAGCGATCGTCGTGCCCGCCTCACGATCGAACGTCTGGAACGCATCGTTTGGTAGCCTCGCGCTGCGCGCGGGCGTGTTCTTCTAGCACGGAATCGAGCACGATGCGCATCCTCGCCATCTCCGGCAGCCTCCGCGCGCGGTCGAGCAATACCGAGTTGCTGCGCGCGGCGGCCCTGGTTTCGCCCACGGAGTTTGCGGTTGAGCTGTACGCTGAACTCGGCGCACTGCCGCACTTCAATCCGGACCTCGACCAGGAAGGCGCGGTTGCTCCCGACAGTGTGGCCCGCTTACGCGCGCAGGTGGGCGCCGCCGATGCGGTGTTGATCTCGAGTCCGGAGTACGCACACGGCGTGCCCGGATCGCTCAAGAATGCACTCGACTGGCTGGTGAGTGCGCCGGAGATGTATCACAAGCCGATGGGAGTACTGACGGCGTCCGGCGCTTCAGCGCACGGGCCTGCGGCCCTCGAGGAGATCCTGCGCACCATGTCGACACAGGTGATGCCGGCGGCCAGCCGCGTGGTCGCGTTGAACGGCAGGCGTCTTGATGCGACACAGATTCTGGAGGATACGGCACTGGCCGAGGTGCTCCGCGACGTGCTGGAGGCGCTGCGTGTGGCCGTGACATCACCGACTGCACTTGAGAGCACATCGCCATGAATGCACCGATGAACCCAGCCGACGTCTACGCGTACCTGGTTCGCACACGACGCGACCTGTGGGCCGCGCTCGAACAGGTGCCCGACGACGTGCTCTCGCGCCCGATGCTCGACGGCGAGCGGTTTCACAGCATCAAGGATCTGGTCTTTCATGTGGCGGCCGTCGAAGACGGATGGCTGCACGAGGATATCCGTCGTCTGCCACCGGTGCTCGACACGTTTCCAGCATTGGCGGCGACGACCGGAGGACCTGAGTACGCGCACTTCGCCCTGCGCGACCTCCTCGACTACTGGCAGGCGGTGGAGGCCAGTACACACGGCTATCTCACGACGCTCAACACCGAGGAGCTGACGCGCGTAGTGACCGTGCACGACGCGCCCGATGAGCGCTACACGGTGAGCGGTCTGTTCAACCACGTGATGTTTCACGAGATGCGTCACACGGCGCAGATCTGCATGCTGTTGCGTATGCAGGGCGTTGCGCCACCATCACTCGATCTGTTGTTCTACCTGCCGAGGATGTAGCGCGCGTTACTCAGCGCTCTGGGGAAGCGTTGGACTCTCGAGTTCCAACTCGGCCCATCCCGCCGCGCCAAGGCGACGCATCGTCTCGAGGTTCCGCCGGTAGATGTTGTGCGCGTCGGGGTACACGGCGATCGCCCGACTGACGCTGGCTTCACGCAACAGCTGCAACATGGGATACGGCGAGCGATTGGTGAAGTTCGTGATGTCGTGTATCGACGTGCCGGCGAATTGATAGGCGGGGTGAAAGCTCGCGATTTGCACCACGCCTCGCAGTCCCAAGGCGGCTACGGCATCATTGGCCACGGTGAGAAAGTCATTGAAGTCGAGAAAATCATTGAGCACCATCGGGTGGATGAGCAGCGTGGTCTCCACCACGCTGGCATCCGCCTGCGACAACGCACGCAACTCGGTGTCGAGCGCGTCGCGCAGTTCCCCTGTAGTCTTCGCCAGGCTGACCGTAATGCGGATCTGGTCTTTGAGATAGACCGCGTTCGCAAACGGACAGAGCTTCAGGCCGATCACCGCCCGTTCCAGCCAGGAACGAGTGGCGTCGGACGCCACCGTGCGAAGATCCACCGGGGAAGAACTCACTTACATCGCGCTCATCTTCTTCTGCAACTCGAGCGCACGATCGAGATGCTTCTGAAGCACCGGCGCCGCCGTGCTGATGAGATCCTTCAGCTCCTGATTCTGCGCGATCCCGAGGGCCTTCGTGGCCGTCTCGAGCACAGCCTGGTGGTACGTCACTTCGTAGTCGATGTATGCCTTATCCCACGCCGCACCCTTGGCGGTGGACTCGAGCAGCGACATCTCCTGCGCGGCCATCGTCTCGCTCTGATCGCCAGCGGGCGCCATCGGCGTCACCGAGAGCTTCTTGGCGAGGTCGAGTCCGGCAGTCCGGAGGCCATGATGCTCACCGACCATCATCTTGCCGAAGTCCTGCACGTCCTTGCTGGTGGCCTTGGTCTGCGCCAGGGCGCCGCGGGCACTGTCGGACGCGCTCGCCTGATCGAGGATGTACACGATGTTCGGATCGGTGAGCGGTGCCGCTTCGGCCGGGGCCATGGCGGTGGTGTCCGATGTCATCGCCGTGGAATCGGCCATGGTATTCTCGCTCTTCTTTTCGCCACAGGCGGCGACGAAGGCCAGCGTAGACAGCAGGAGGGTGGCGCGGGTGATTAACGACATAGGCTCGATTCCTTGGTGTTCGGTGAGGGCATTCCGCTCCGTGCTGGAACGGCAATCCGAAGGCCAGACTCAGCCGTAAGCGACGCAGTCAGCCCGTGTATCGAGTCCATGCGTTGCAAACCTCGATCCAGCGCAGCAGGGGCGACATTGGAACGCGCATCACCAAAGCGGTACACGAAACACTCTGCAAGATACTTGAGCGCGGTGCGTGAAAGCGGCGATGCTTCACCGGTCGCGCGTTCCCGCTTCCTTCTGGCTGGAGTATGTCGTCCCATGTCGCTTCACATGCGAGTCATCGCCAGTACGGTCTTCTTCCTGGCTGCACCGCTCGAGCAGCCACCCACGGTCGACGTCGCGCGCCTCGGCTGGATGGCCGGATGCTGGGAGCAGCGTTCGGGAGCCACCATCACGCATGAAACGTGGATGGCACCGGCGGGGGGAGCGATGGTGGGTATGAGTCGCACCGTGGGCGGTGCGGCGATGCGGGCGTGGGAAGCGCTGCGCATCGTGACCGACAGTGGACGGCTCGCATACGTGGCGCAGCCCAACGGGCGGGCGCCCACGGCATTTCCGGCGGTGCTGACATCGGATACCCTGGCGATATTCGAGAATCCGGCGCACGACTTTCCGCAGCGAATCGCCTACCACCGGGTGTCCGCCGATTCCATCGTGGCGCGAATCTCGGCCGTGCGCGAGGGCAAGACGCGCGGCATGGACATTCGCATGAAGCGGGTGAGCTGCGGCGGGTAGTGGTCGCTACTCGTTTGCCGGTGCCGTTGGCGTGTCGACCATCTCGGGCGTCCTCGGTGTCTTCCGCGGATGCGCGGCCGAGTGCAGGTACAGCGATTCCACTTTGGCGCGCGCCCACGGGGTCTTGCGCAGGAACTTGAGCGAGGAGTTCACGCTCGGGTCGTGCGTGAAGCACCGGATGTCGATGCGATCGCCCAGACCGTCCCAGCCGTAGCGCTCGACGAGATGCTCGACCATCGCCTTCAGGGTCGTGCCGTGCAGGGGATCGACGGGGCGCGGCTCAGTCATCTGCTCGGGCGGCGTGTTGCAGGTAGCGGTCGCATAGATCCGAAATCTAGTGGACGTGACGTGGCCAGATGGCGGGAGGGACCATCAATGGCCGCCGCCGGTCGGGGGTCTCTCGGTCGGCGCCAAGGCTCTGCAGCGTATGCCCGGTCGATCGCGCCCCCCAACCGGAACTCCGTCTACGCGCCCATTCGTGACGCTCGGTTTGCGTCGCCTGCGTCGCCAGCACGGCGAACACCCAAAGGCGCCATTCGCGCGGGCCACGGAGGTGGCGGTCGCACTCGCCGTCACGGTGAGTCTCGCGATTGTGGCGTCTCCGTTGCACGCGCAGGATAGTGCGCGTTTTTCCAGCCTGCGGGCACTGCGCCGTCGCTCCGATGTCGAGATTCCCGAGGGGCGCCCTTCCTGCGCCGAATCGGTGCCCGTTAACGGAGGCCGGTGGCTGTCAGTGCGAGAAAGGGTGCGTTCATCAAGCCCGGCCCGTCACGCAGTGAGCGGTACCAGCGGCGCGCTTCGTCGCGTTGCCCCATTGCACGCAGCGCCTCGGCGTGCGCGAAACGATCAATCTGCTGTCCCAAGGCAGGCACGTTCGCGCGGATACTCGCGGGGATGTCGACCATGCTGCGTTCGAACGCCGCGATGGCTGCGCGTTCATTCCGTCGGCGGCGGGACAAATGTCCTTGCAACGCGTACGATAGCGGAACGGATAGGCGGTTCACCGGCACCATGCCGGTGAGTTGTTGCTGCGCTTGCATCAGCCGGGTGGTGTCGTCAAGGCGAGCGCTCAGGAGGCCGCCGAGGTAGACGCGGAGCGCGCGGTGTTCGGCCGTCGTGAGCCCGTGCAGGTCCGGCGCGACGGATGACACGGAGCGTTCCAAGGATCCCCGAATGGCCTCAAGCGTGTCGGCGTTCATACGCAGCGAGGGGCCCGCATACAGGAGCGCTCGATGGCGCAGTGTCGCGTCGGGGTCGAGGAGTGCGGCGTCGCGCCAGTGTTGCCCGGCAGCCGTGAATCTGGATGCCGCGATGTCCAAGGTGGCCAACGCGAGGAGACCCTCGAGCTGCAAGGCGGGATCGGCCTTGTTCGCAGCCAGCGTCGTTGCAAAGCTGGCCGCCGCTTGGAGATCGCTCGGTTCGGTACCGGCACGCCGGAGCGCGAGTTGCGCGCCGGCGGGATCGTCGATGTTGCGGCGGACGCCTCGCACGCGACGGTCATGCAAAGCCAGATAGGTCGCCCGTACGCCCGGCTGCTCACCCGCGCTATTGGGGCGAAAGTACATCTGGAACAGCGTATCGAGTTCGCCCAGCCGGTCGCCGCGGGCCGCGAGTTCCATCAGGTACACGGTGACCTCACGGTTTTGTGGGTCGAGGGTCATAACTCGCCGGAAGGCGTCGGTCGCCTCCGTGGCGGGTCGCCCCATGTACTGCACCTGATCGAAGCGCGCCTCTCCCAGCAGCATCCAGGCATCGACGTCGTTCGGATAATCGGCGACGATCTTTTGCAGCTGTCGCTCGGCGTCCACAGGGCTCCCCACTCGGAGTGCAAAATAGGCGCGAATCAACTGCTGAAGTCGTACCGGTAGCGTCGGTGCGAGCGCGAAGGCGCGAGCGGTGGCGCGGGCGTTCACGGAGTCGACGTCACTCCAGCGTGCGGCGCGAGCCAGTCGATACCAGGCCAGCGCAAAGAGCGAGTCGTCGGCGACCGATTGCGAGAAAAACGCCATCGCTGCCGCAGGTCGCGCATCACGAAGCTCCCGTTCGCCGTCGATGTAGGCGCGCAGTGCACGCTTCGACGTGGTCATCGCCGCCGCCATCCCTGCGAGCGTATCGCCGGGTGCGCGCAGTTCTGTCGCGACGAGTTGGCGGACCAGCGCTTCCGCACCGAGCAGCAGGCCGTCGGCATCGCTCACCGTCACCTGCGCCCGCGCCACGTCCTTTCCGTCGGCGTAATGCAGGGTCGCGCGCATGGTAAGTGACGCGCCTGCCTGGACGACGCTGCCGGTCACATACCGCTGCGCACCAACGCGAAGCGCCAACGCGCGCGCCGTGGACGAGTCCATCGTCGTTGAGGGGAGCTGACCTGCTGCCCCAAGAATGGCGTTCGGGTCTACCCCGCGAAGCAGCCCGGTGGCATCGAGTGCGGGGGTGAGCACATCCACCATGCCTTCGCGAAGATACGCGAGCTCGTTGCCGCCGCGAACGGCAAACGGGAGTACGGCGATACTGGGCAGCGGCGCCGAGCTGCGGACAACTTGCAGGGGCGCCGTGATCAGCGGATCGGATGGCGATCGCAGGAAGAACGCGATGGTGGCTACCGCTCCCACGACACCCGCCAGCAGGCCCCAACGACGAACCGGGCGACTCCTCTCCTGCGCCAGCGCAGGCGCCGCCTGGGAGTTGGCGGGATGTGCACTGGAAACGTCAGCGACCTTGGTGGCCAGGAATCGTTGCACGAGTGCATCGCCGTTGTGCGGTCGACGCGCTGCCGATTTCTGCAACATCTCGAGCACCAATGCCACGACGCCTTCCGGAATCTCGACGCCGTCCGCTCGCGCGAAGGGCGCCGGATCCCGTTCGAGAATATCGTGCAACAATGCCGCCTGCGTCGATGCGACAAAGGGGCGACGACCGGTCAGCATCTCATAGTAGACCACGCCAAGCGCCCAGATGTCGGCCGGCGCATCCGGTGTCTCACCCCGCAGCAGTTCGGGTGCCATATAGGGCAGGGTGCCCGCCAAAGGGCTTTCTTCGGTCGTATCGAGTTCAGCCCCGGTCCCGCCCCGAACCGCGACGCCGAAGTCGAGGATTTTCGCAATACCCTGCTCGGCGAATCCGATGTTGGCCGGCTTGATATCGCGGTGCACCAGCTGAGCGCGATGTGCACAGGCCAGTCCGCGCGCGATCTGCTCGGCAATCGCGTTCGCTTCGTGGACCGGCAGTGCGCCCGCACGAAGGCGATCGCGCAAGGTCCCGGCACCGCAGTAACCCATCACCAAACACAGGCCACCGTTGGGCGCGTCCTCGATCGCGTACATCGGGCAGACATGCGGATCGTCGAGCGACGACGCCGCCTGTGCCTCGCGAACGAGACGCTGGCGTGCGGACGAATCGCCGAAGAGCGCTGACGACAGGAACTTCAGGGCCACATCGCGGTTGAGCCGATGATCGCGGCCGCGATAGACGACGCCCATGCCGCCGGCGCCCAGTGGAGCGAGGACCTCGAAGTGACGGATTCGGGTGCCGGTCACGAGCGGGACCGCGGCGACGTCGGCGTAATGTGCCGGGATCGATACTTCACGTTCGCGGATATCCACCTCGGCGGCGGCGGCGGCGAAGACGGCAGGCGAGAGGACGTCGTCGGCGAGCCCACGCAGGAATTCCGGCGCCCGATCCGCGGCGGACATCAGCGCCGAAAGTTCAGCATGCAGCGCGGCATCGCCGGCGCACACCTGCTCCAGGTATACGTCACGCGAGTGCAGGGGCTGAGCGCTCACGTCGTCGAAGAGGAGGGCGAGCCGTTCCCACGGGACGGATGACACGCTCGGGGGATGATCGGTCACGGCGTACTCGCATGCTGTTGCAGCTCGCGGCAGAGCCACGCTTGCGCCAGCGCCCAGTCTCGTTTCACGGTGGCCTCAGAGATTCCCAACGCGATGGCTGTATCCGGAATGGATAGCCCGCCAAAGAAACGGCATTCCACGACGTCGCACGCACGCGGATGCAGCGTGTGGAGTTGCCGCAAGGCGTGCTCGAGATCCCAGAGTCGGTCGATCGAGGATTCATGGGCCGGTGCGGAGACCACGCGTTGTGCCTGTTGGTCGTCGAGCGCGACGGGCACGCTGCCGCTTCCCCGCTTGTCGGCGCGCCGTCGCCTTGCGTAGTTGCTGAGAATCTGCCGCGTAGCCTGCGCCGCAACCGCGTAAAAGTGCGCTCGATTCTGCACGCTGAGCGCGGTCGCGGCGTTGAGCCGGAGATAGACCTCGTGCACCAGCGCCGTGGTGTTGAGGGTGTCCTCGAGCGATGGCTGACGCTGACGTCGCGCGACCGAGCGCAACTCGTCGTACACCAGCGAGAACAGCTGGCTCCCCGCCGCGGCATGCCCCTGCGCCCACTCGCGCAGCAGGCTTGTCACCGTATTGTCCGCGTTTGACACGTCCGTCACCAGATCCCCACAGAGAGAGCGCCAGAGAAGGGTTGACCCGCGCGCGATGCACCGCAAGTCCCAGCGGGGGTCGCCGATCGGAAGGCCCCCGAAAGGCCAATGAGCCGGTTTTTCGCGATATCGGGTGATAGGGAGAGGAGGAGTGCGCCCCGTCGCTCTTCCGTACCCATTCCACTTCAGGAGTCGCACGTCATGACACGACTGTCTCGCGTTGTTCGATTGGTGGCCGCCACCGCGGTGGCCTTGGTCGCCACCAGCACCGCTCAGGCACAGCAACGCATCGTGACGGCCACCGTCACGAATCTGGCCCCCCGCAACAGCATCAGCTTCGCGCCGCTGCACGTGGGCTTCCATCGGGGGATCTTCGACTCATTCAATATTGGCCAGGCGCCTGGTGCGGGGATCATCTCGGTCGCGGAGGGCGGCTCCGGTACGCAGTGGCAGGCGGATTTCGCGGCGGCAGATCCCACGGCGACGCGGGGGACGATTGGTGGGTTGCTGCAGCCCGGCGGGACCGCAAGCCTCGATTTCATGGTGAACACCGGACTCAATCCGTTTTTCAGCTTTGCCTCGATGGTGGTGCCGAGCAACGACTTCTTCATCGGCAACGACAGTCCAATCCGACTGTTTGATGCCACCGGAAATCTGCTGATCAACTCGATCTTCCAGACGACGAGCCAAATTTGGGACGCGGGATCGGAAATCTTTGATCCGGCGGCGGCGGCGTTCGTTGGCAATAACGACTTGCGTACTCCGCAGGGGTCCGTCGTGGCATTCAATTTCGCGGAACTCGAGGGCTTCAACGGACTGACCACGGGCGCCGGATATGAATTCCAAAGCCAGTTAGCGGCGGGACAGAATGTGTATCGCATCGACTTTACGTCACGTCCAGTGACCACCGTGCCGGAACCCAGTACGCTGGTGCTGTTGACGTGCGGACTGGCGGGACTGGCGTGGGTCGCCCGTCGGGGTACTCGTCGGGGGGCGTGAATGCGTCGCCGCGGGGGCTGGTGCGGATCGCCTCCATATCGGCGCAAAGATTCAGTGTGCCGTGTTGTCGACCGATACCACCAGCGGTGACCATTCTCTGGCTCCGCGCCCGCGTCGCGCGCCCTGGTACGTTGGCGTGGGGAGCAGCGTTCGCGCTCTCCCTCGTCGGCGTGCTCGCGTTGTGGGCCAGCCTCGAGATCGGACGAGATCGACGCGATATGCGGGACGAGGCACGGCTGCTGGGCGCGTCCTGGGATTCACTCTTCTTCGCCCTCGAGCAGGACTTTTCGAGGCTCATTGAGCGCGCGCCACAGACCTGCGATGCGGAGACCATTCGGCGCATCGTCAGTGTCAGCTTCACCAGTGAGGTCGCACGAGCCTACTTTCTGCGCCCGACGGCGGCGACGTCGTGGTGCGGTCCGCTGGGAGTGCGCCGCCACACGACGCTCCCACCACTCCCCGGCGATGGAGAAGCGCTGCTCTATGTCGAGCCGTCGATTCGGTCCCTTGGGCTTCGGACCATCTCGACCCGCGGCGCGTCGGCGCTTGTCGCGGAATTGGACCCGAACGTATTGGCGCGCTTGTCAATGCAGGCGTCCGGGAATTCGAGTCGATGGGATCGGTATCTGATCGTTGGACGAGCCGACCCCGTCCCCTGGATGAATGCACCCCAGGCGGATGAACGCGGGCGGACGCTCTGGCAGCGCGGCTCCGTGTCGCCAACCTATCGCGTTCGACTGATTCAATCGGTCAGCACGGCGCATGTCCTGTCGCGGCTGAAGGACAGCGCGGTGCTTCTCCTGCCGTTGGTGGGGGTGCTCACGCTCGCGCTGATGGGATGGCTCCAGAGTCGATATCGTGATCGCGCGAACCCGCAGCGTCGGTTGGAGATCGCCCTGCGGAAGCGGCGATTCGAACCTTTTGTGCAACCGATCGTCTCGGTGCAGAGCGGGCGATGCGTCGGTGGTGAGGTGCTGATGCGGTGGCGGCATCCGGCCCGCGGACTTCTTTCGCCTCAGGAGTTTATTGGACTGGCCGAGGAGTCTCGGCTCATCGTGCCGATGTCCAACATGGTCATGGCGAAAGCACGCGACCGACTCGCCCCCATCATCGCGGCGCATCGCGAGATGTATTTCTCGTTCAACATTACGCCGGCGCAACTACGCGCTCCCGACTTCGACCAGACACTCGAGCGCATATTTGATGCAAGCTCACTCCCGCGTCACCATGTGCTGCTTGAGGTGACGGAGCGAGAGGTGATCGACGCGGGATCTGAAGCGGCGCTGCGCAGGCTCCGTGCCGCCGGCTACAAGCTGGCACTTGATGATTTCGGGACCGGCCAGAGTAGCCTGGCATCGATCGACCGTTTGCCGGTTGACCGATTGAAGATCGATCGGGAGTTCGTGCGACATGTGGATGGCGCTACGACCGAGCGACCTGTCCTGGACACGATTATCTCACTCGCGCACACTCTGCAGATTCCGTTGATCGCGGAAGGTGTTGAGACGGACGTACAATGGGACTATCTGGCGGCGCGCGGTGTGCAGTATGTCCAAGGATACCTGATTGCACGCCCGATGGCGATCGAAGAGTTCAACGCGTGGCTCGACGCGTATCACGCCGACCTGCCCGAGCAGACGACCGTTAGGATGCTGACGCCACGGCGATCGGCGCGAATCGGGGATGGCGTTCCAGTGTTGGCTGCGCCATTCGATGATGCCGTCCCGTCCTTCGATACTGATCGACTCATCGACGAGATGCGGGGGCTTGCTGGCATTGACGTGCGGGACCGGCGGCATCGACTGCGCAGCTACCCACAGTGTTTTGTCTCGGCTGATGCGGTGACATGGATCGCGACGCGCTTGTCCGTGTCACGGGCCGTGGCCGTGCGCATCGGAGAGCGATTGACGGCGCTGGGCCGCATTGAGCACGTGGTGTCTGAGCACGACTTTGCCGACGCATATCTCTTCTTTCGTTTCGTCGTATCCGTCTACGATGTTGAGAAACCTCCGTTGGATGTCCTGCCGGATCTTGAGGCGGTCGCGCGCCGGCTCCGCGCCCCCGATGGTATCGCCGTCGGTGCACGCCGCCGGCATCTTCTCTGGTACGATGCAAGCTTTTCCGGTCGAGCACTCAGTGAATGGCTCCGACAGCAGTTCGCGCTGACGGAGACAGCTGCCAGTGCGGTGGCCACCGCGCTCATGCTGCGTGGGGACGTCATTCACATATTCGACGACCGGCCCTTCACGCCGACGGGTGAGCTTTTCCGCTTGCGCTGAGATGACTTGCGCACGCCACGCGCCGTTCGACCGGCGTTCGTTGCTGGCGACCACCGGAAGGAAACTATCGTGGACGCACATGTGGCCTCGAGCATACTCGCTACGCGTGGCCGATCGGTCGCGCCGGACTTCCCCCATGCTCCGGAGTCGTAAGCGCCGTATCGTTCTGCTGTTGGCCGCTCTGCTTGTGCCCAGAGTCGTTCCTGATGTCGCGCGCGCGCAGACACATCCGCTGGTGGGGGAGCAATCGGTGACCTATGCCGGAGGGATTCGCATGGAAGATGGCGTACAAACGGCGGTCATGGTTCCCGGCACGCTCAGGTCGCCGCGTCGCGCGCCCTGAGGCGCGTGATGATCGCGCGCGGTACGAGGTACACGACCGCTCCGATCAGATTGAGAATCGAGGCGATGAACACGGGCAGCACCGCACCAAACGAATAGGTGAGCCCGAGAACGAACCCCAGTACGCATTCGGCGCGAAAGATCGGCACGAACAGGGCGAGTACCGGCAGCGCCTGAAACAGGCCGGACGAGATGTCCTTGTGGCCGGTCATGAAGGCCGAGGCCACCGCGATGGCGTAGAGGAGGGCCATGGCATACCCGACCTGAATCTTCCGCCACTCGGTGTTCGCGGCCGCGCGGTCACTGGCGTGCTGTGCAATGCGCTGCCCCACACGTCCGGCCAAGAACCAGGTGAGTACGGGCAGAATCAGCGCGCCCCACCAGTTCGAGATCAGCGGCATATCGTTGCGCGCCAGGAAGCTATGGCTGGGCACACCACCTTGGCTGTGTTGCCACACGAGCAAAGACCCAATCGCGATGGCGACCGTGATTGTGAAACGGAGACGCAAGCGCGAGAACGAGACGGAATCCACGGGACGTGCTCCGGTCGGCGGTGGAGGCGAACGGTGGGGTTGTGCCGCTACCGTACGCGCCGAGCGGGTCGAGGTTTCTGTGCGGCGCCCGGCCTAATAGCGCATCCGAAGGGTGGCGCCGGCCTGCAGCGCCGTCCAACGATCGCCCTGGTAGCGGTGTACGATATCGATCAGTTGCCGACCGTGAATGCCGCGCACGACGCGTTCGGATTTCTCGGGCGACCGGAAGAAGTCTTCCCAGTGTCCGAGCAGCACATGCTCTGGTGCGAGGCTGGCGAGCAGGATGTCGGGGTACGACGGCTCCTGATCGAAGTTCGCGGCCGTGATGATGAGCACCGTGTTGCGCGCGGTTGGCATCGTGCCGATCACGGCCACGGCGCGACGCACGACCTCGGGCGACGCGCTAGCATCGTGCACGACGATTCGAGTGCCCACGCGGCCGTCGCGATCGAGCAGGTCGATGGCGTAGGCGTATACGCGCCCAAGCTTCCAGCCGAAGAGGCCGCGGGGAAGCGACGTTTGAGCTGCTTCGACAGTGCCGCGGGCGATGACATGCGTGCCGAAGTTCGGCGCATGTTCCCAGGCGATCGCGCGCACGCGCACGGCGTCACCGATTGAGAGTGAGTGCCCCGGTTGATCGGCGGTCACGCCGGCCAGCGAGTCCACCGACACGAGTCGCGACGCGGCTCCCGTCACGCGTCCGAAGGCGGGGACCGCGTTGAGCGTGTTCACCACGGAGCGGCTGCCGAACACGGTGGCGTTGGGCACATAGCTCGCGAGCACCGGCAGATCCATGAGATGGTCATAGTGTCCGTGCCCCACGAGCACGGCGCGCACGCGCGACAGGCGGTCTGGTCCGGCGGCGGGGAGATCACGCAACCGACGGGCAATGCGCGCCTCGTTGGGGGACGACCCGAACAGCCAGTTCCCGAACACCGTCCACCAGAGCGTGGGGTTGGTGTACGACGGTGGGGTCATCACGAGCTGCATACTGTCGCGCCACGGGACGAACAGGAAGCCGCTGACACCCATGGCCACGATGTCGACGGAGTCGTGACAGCTGGCCGTGATCGTGCAGTCACCGACGGCTTTGATGTGCGCCGCCGCGACGGGGCGAAGGGGCGCGGGATCGCCGGTGCGCACCCAGTGGCACGCGGCAAGGCTCACGCAAACGGTGAGCAACGCGAGTGCGTGGCGAAGCCGCGACCGGGTGAACGGCTGGTGCCACGCGCGTGCAATGCTTGACCACGAAGACGTCACAGTCGTAGTCTGTGACAAGGCGAGTGCCACTTCAATGGGCTGAACCGATGAACGCATGCTTGACCTTGCGGTACCGCTGGGCCGCGATCGCGATGATGCTGGCCGGCCTGACTCGTTCGGCCGCTGCCTGTTCGCTGGTGGCGCCGTGGGAGATCAATGACCCGCTTATGATCGCGTTCATCGGCTCGCCGTTGGCCGACACGGTGCGGGCAGGCGACGGATCGCGTCGCCCAGTCGTGGCGATGGGGCATTCCGGCAACGGGGCGGCGCGCGTGGCGTATGGACAGCGCGTCCGAGTCTCCCGCTTGGGCAATCGCGCTCGCAAAGCCTTGCCGCCCGGCACGCGAGAGGCGGTGTTGGTGCCATGGGACTATGCCGCTGACTGTCGTCCGGTGGCGTGGGGGCGCAGTGCCCGCTGGCTCCCCGATTCGCTCAGCGGACTATTCCGCGCGCGGTTGCGTCCGCGGGCCGAGTGGGCGCAAGGCATTCCCACCTTCGACATCACCGGTGCGCACTTCCAGCCATACCGCGATGCGCCACGAGGAGCTGATGTGTCTTCCCGTGAGCCACGATTGAGCGCGCACGCATTGCTGTCGTTCTACGACGCGTTGCCAGCCTGGGGTCGAGAGCCGGACACCTTTGCGGGGCGTGACTGGATCAACCGCATCAGGGCTGATACCGCCTTGGCAAACCGCTACCCGGTCACATCGCTTATCGATCGCGCCATCGAGGAGTTCGAGATCGCGCGGGCACGCTCGGTACGCGTCCCGGTCTCCGGCACATTCCGACTAGTGGAGCGTAAGTGAAATGTGGATAGCACGAGACTTGCACCCGACGGCGGTATGTTTACGCCGACTATGGACCTCGTGCTCGCTCCCGATGATCGCCGCACCCTCGAACAGATGCTCCGCCAGACGACGCTGAGCCAA